>DPSW01000033.1 GCA_003527145.1 Clostridiaceae bacterium
ATTATTTGCATAAGGTATTTTCTGTATCATCTCACCTGTGTCCGTAAGCCGCATGACCGCATAACGCTCGTTCATATCGCTGCTGATCATGGATATATATTTGCCGTCATATGAAGTCCTATACCATGAGCGAAGCATATGCCTTGGGCTTGCAGACTCTTCAAAAGTGGAAAGGGCTTCACCCTTTGAGGCTTGCCGGACGGTGGTGAACTTTGCGGCCTNNAGTTGTGAGGAGCAAATCGCCATATCCAAAACACGCCCAGTCGCAATCTTTAATCGTATACAGCAGTTCCTCCGACAAAGCGCTATAGACCCTCAGTTTTCTTTCCTGAAGATTCAGTTTGAAAAAATATCTGTAATCCGGGCTCTGCTCGTAATGAATGTGACTTGGTATTTCTTCTGCCCTGCCGGTTTTCACATTTATGGTCATACCTCCCCGGTATTCATCTATATATGGTTTGTTGTATACTGCCGTTATCTTAGTGCCGTCAGGGCTCCAGTATATCGGGACATCGGCAAGCCCTATGCCCAGAGAATGGAAATACTTTGAAAACTTGCCTCCGTCCAGCAGGATCTCCGCACCGCCGGTTTTCACGTCGAAGAGGATAATTTTGCCCCAGATGTGATTGACTACGGCGAGCTTTTTCCCATCAGGCGAGAAGGACATGCCTCCCATAGGCGTGCTGTAGAAATAGTAATAGTCGTCCCGTCCTCCGTCGTAGTGGAGTGTTTTATAAGGCTTATCCCATTCTCCGACTTCATAGAGGTCTATGTGGTTCTCGGGCCGATAGACAGCCAAAGTTTTGCCATCCTGCGTTTCTTTAAACCATATTGCCTGACCGAAGTATTTGAGCTTTTCACCGGTCACAGTATCTACGGCGAATGCTGTATACGCAGGAAAATTGCGCAGATGATAAAGATACTTCCCGTTTTTAGAAAAAGTAAATTCCGTAGAATTTTGGTCTCCGAAATAGACGGATTCACCGGGTGAGGCTCCCCAGAAGCTGATTTTTCTGTGTGCTATGGCGCATATGGAGTCCGATTCATTTATAAAAAAGGCCATAGAAACGCTTTCCTCCGGGTCGAGGGTCTGCAGAAGCTGACCGCTCTTTACGGAAAAAATATAGGTTTTTCCCCTGCCCACTGCCAGTATCCTGTCACCGCTAAAGTTCCAGTCAGCCCAGGTAAGACTTACGGAGGGAACTGACAGGGTATGTATGATCTCTCCCGTTTCACAGGAATAGAGCCGCAGTCTTCCGTCCTTGGCAGGATATACTATAAGCGAACCATCCGGTGAAAAACGGCGAAGTATCTGCTGAAAATACAAACTCTGGCTGCGGTCTATAAGTTTTTCATCCTTGCCGTAAAAGCTATGTACAAGCTGGTAGGTAGATCCATCATAGAGTTTAAGATATCCTTTATCAACGGCATAGATCATGCGCCCGTTGGCTGAAAAGCCTCCCTCCGTGCCGTTTATTTCGGCAAGCAGCGCTCCGTCGTCGGCACCATAGACATAAAGCGTCCCGTAAGCCCATAGGATGATACGGCCGCCATCGGGACACCAAGCGTAGCCGCTTATACCTTTCTTTGTCGTGATGCTGCACAGTTTAGTCATTATCTCACCATCTTTAAAACCGTCCCTGAACCGGTATATCTCCAGTGTCCTGTCGTTCTTTACAGCTACACGCAGAATGTCGCTGAACAGGTTGCCGATGCCGGAGGAGCAGATCTGCGGCGCATCCGGATATTTCACTTCGGCATAGGTTTCGTATCCATGATTGATATCGCGCACCACAAGACGCTCTGTGCCGTTGCCCATTTTCTTTATGTATGNNGGTCTGCCTTAGTAAGTACAGAGCTGAGCGCACCTGTTTCGATGGAATAGATCTCAATATCATCCGAATACCCACTGCTTAAAGCGATATAATTTCTCTGCATGTGATTTGTGTAGCTGTAAAACTCTATAGCCTTTCTGGTCTTTGTCTCCGACGATGAATACATAGTGTAAGTGTTGGAATCCAGCTGGGCTAAAGCTCCTCTCAATCCGATCTCCGCTTCTTTGGTGTAAGGCCGCTCCGGGTTATCCAGATTCTTCGGCAGCGCCTCCAGCGAGAGCAGCATGCCTAGCATCGGATTCCCGTTATCTGACGCGGTTTGAGCTGCATCTGCGAGGAAGCGCGACTGGGAAATAAGTGCCTCGTCGCGCTGGGCTGCAATCTGATGCTTCTGCATTTCGAGTATTTCGTTGGCTTCCACAAGATCCCTGTTTGCTTTTTCAAGAGCTGTATTGGTATCTGCAAGCTGAGTGTTTGCATTCTTCAGAGCATCGTTTGTATCCGCGAGAGCTTTGTTTTTTTCCTGAACCTCGAAATTAGCTGACAAAAGCGCGTCGTTGGTTTTTTGAAGCTCTTTGCCCTGCCGGGCAATAATCGCGGAATTGCTGTAAGCATAAGTTCCGAAAGCTACGCCGCCTATAGCCACAAAAAGTGCTATGAGGATCAGCATTTTGAGGGAACGCTCGCGGTGACGGCGGCGCAGGTCGTCAAACCCTACACCCAGGATGGGAGCAAGCAGCCTGAGCTTTTCCACCTTTAGCTTTTTATTCCGTTCCCATGGGCTTTTTGCACGCACATCCGCTGCCAGCGGCTCTACCTCTGTTACTGTACCATCCGGATTAGGGACAAATCTTAGTTCGGGTGGAAAGCTATGGCTCGGATCGCCTTTTACAAGAATGGTCAGTATTTTCTCCCGCTTGCCCTGGGCTATAAAACTATCCACTTCCTTCATGCACCATTTAGATTGCAAGTATTCCGGCGACGATACGACAATGAGATAATCGGAGGCTTGAAGCGCTGCCTCAATACCGGAGCCTAGATCTGAGGATGTTGGCAGTTCATTATGATCGAGAAACACCTTGCCCATGCGCTTCTTTCCGCTCTGCTTTCGCAGCGAGAACGGAATGCGATAGTTTTCAAGACTGCGTGCAAGCATGGCAGCCACCTGGGCATCAGGATCAATATGGCGATAGCTGATAAAGGCATCATAATGAATTTTCTGCAAAAGATCCCCTCCTTTTTTATATCTTTGAGCCGCATTCAGGACAGAATTTCCAATCTAGGGATATATCTCCGCCGCCGCAAGCCTGAGGTTATAGTGAGGAAAACCTTGCTATCTCCATATGTATAGGCAGTGGCAAACATAGGAATATTCTTCAGATTCTCAAAGGCCGCATTATCTTCAGGGTGGATGTAATTATAAGCCGGAACCTTCATCAAAATCACCTCTTCATGTATTTTTAGTCGTTATAGCTTTGCCTCTGTCAATATATATTGTATATCCTGCCTCCCTAATGACATAAGGTATATGCAATATCTGATCCACATCGAGATACTGGTAATACTCTGGATTGTCTCTTCCAAAGGCATTGGCTACATCCCTAAGTGCATCCCAATCAACCAGGCAAGCGTGCCGCTTGTGGATGGCATCCTTAGGCTTGCTCTCCCCATCTATTTCATCAAGCTTCCATGTCCTCCAGCCTGATGCGAAGTGAAAGGCATTCCAGCGCAGATGCTCGCACATTGCAAGGTTTCTCAGACGTTTTTCCCCAAGATATTCCTTCAGCTTCTCCAGCGTCTCAATTACTTCATGACAGTCTGGAGTCATCTCCCTTTTACACATATTCAAGCCTGTGAGTTGAAGCTTCGTTCTTATATGCATGGCAGAAGCTCTGTTTGATTCTTTTGTGAAGGAGCTAAGCTTTCGCCATTCCGCAGCTTGCTGGGGATTTATATTGTTATAGTAGGTGTTTACTGCTTTTGCCATGATGTCCATGGATTCATTTATTATAATGTCTTCTGTAAAAATCTTCTTTGATTGTCCAAATATGCGGATGTTCCCCCATCCCATTCCATTTTCTGCAGTATTGCAGCGCATAAGCTCCTTCTCATCCCATACATTGACCGCTATAACCGATTGTTTGTTATGCTGCTTCGGACTTCTATCATATATGGCCTTTATACCCAATGCAGTATCAAGGTTCAGCCTGTCCTGCCCCAACGCAACAGCTATGTAATTCAATTCGCCCGCTTTTCCATTAAGCAAATCAAAAAAACGTTCCTCTCGTACGTCTGCATCAACCGTGCATATATCGTAATTGCAAATCNNGTCTTGTTCCCGACAAACTGACCGCAGCAGATGGCCTTTTGCAAAACCTGCCTGCCAATATCGCCAAAGCCTGCCAGCAATACAGTAAGATCAGACTTTGCAGTTGAACTGCTATAATCAATATCAACAACCTCATGTAAGGGATGATTCTCCATCAGCTGCCTGGCTGCTATATCAGTTTCATTGAATATTCTTACATCAAAATTGGTTCTGTTTTTTTGATTCTCATCATCAAACACCCGGTCAATCTCATAGGCTTTTGTTCTTACATAGATATGAAGCTTATCCTGAACAGAAGAATCCTTTATCCCTCTCATCACTTTTAATGCAATGTTTATATTCAAAGTTTCATCCTCGGTAAAAGTGAAAAGATAAACCGGTCTTTTGTTTAACTTCCCATTGATTCCTGCATGTTTTAAGCATGAAAGCTCAAGTGTATCTGAATTTATGACAATTGCTCCTAAATCCTTGGCCTTATCCGGAAGATCCGATCCCATATCCTTTTCTATGAATACTACCCGTCTTTTTTCATCTGTTTTCAATAAGTCCTCCCCAAAGCTGCATGAATTTTCATTTAGACCGCAGATGATATAAGTTGTTTGCAAGGATGTGAATAAGAGCTTCAATCTTATCAGGATCTTTTCTCCAAACCAAGATATAGCCGCTATAGTTGTTATTAAAAGCGCTGTGACATGCACTGTACCGAAAGCCAGCAGGTACAACTGATTGTTCTTTAATATTTCATTAATATCATTGAAGTCATTTTCAATGACAAACATACGTCCTGTACTGAAGACAGCCCTTAAAAGAGAGATTAAAGCATCTAGGAGCATTGCGTTTTGTGATTTGATTCCTGTGTCCGGCCAGTAGCCGATAAGATATACAAGCAGCCCACCGCATAGGGTGGGCACTAACAGCAATCGTGAAAGCTTTTTCATTTTATTTTCGTAGCGAGTAAAAAAGGCACTGCAAAATATTATCAGGAATAAAGCCAGCAAATATGTAGATAGCATGCTCATAGTTGATATGGACCTCCGTTTTCTTCATTTTGATTGAACAAATATATAAAGTATAGATTGCTAATAAGATAATACCATGGCATGAATATTCTACAATTTTAATCATATTCCTCCATATTTTTAAAATATTTAAACCTCCTATCGATATCTTTATAGTTTATTTAATTGGTCTGCATCTCACCGGCACAGCAGATCATATGAAAGCGGGACAAAAAGAACCATATGTCCCCTTTGTCCCGCCGTTACCGCTATCCTCCTATGAAATTACCGGTATCTCTTCGCTCATTTCCGACTCTGTAAGTATCTTAGGACCATTTTGAGTGATCTGTATCAAATCTTCTATGTGATATGCATACCCGCCAAAGATGACAAGAGGCTCCACATTGAGGATCATATTCTCTTGAAGCTCTTCCTCGTTTAGTGGATTTATTATTGGATGCTCGTGCAAATCCACCCCAAGTCCATGACCTATATGAGGCATTGTAAAGGGAAGACTGTTTTTCTCAAACAGCTCCTTACATTTATTGTACACATCACAGAACCTCACACCTATCTTCATGCCCTCTATTACTTCTTTTTGAATATGGGCTAACTTCTTAAAGGTGTCAGCCTGTACCGGTGAAGGTTTCCCTATGACAGCCGTCCTAGCCAGGTCCGATTGATACCCGGAGAGTATGCCTCCAAAATCCACTCTGATAATATCTCCCGGCTCCATGGGTATATATGCGGGAGTAGGATGTGTAAGAACAGATCTTTGCCCTGTTCCCAGCACCATAAATGACCAGTCCAGTCCTTGCTTCATAATATTAGTCATAATCTCAGTGGAAAGATGCCTTTCCGTATCCCCAGGCTTAGCCGTTAGGAAAGCAGCATCAACAGCCTTCCTGCTGGCCTTTGCTGCCTGGGCAAGGAGCTCTATCTCCTGGGGTTCCTTTATCATGCGAACCTTGTCAAATATACCTCTGCACTCGTGAAATTTAGTATTTGGCAGATATCCTATCAATTCCTTATTAAATGTGCTGCTCAGATAATGAAGCTCAATGCCGACCTTCTTTCTGTCCAGGCCTTTTTCTGTCAGCACATCTGCCAGAAATTTTATCGGAGATTCCTTGAATTCCACATAGGGCCTGATATCCTCTATCCAGCTTTCATCCCTTGCCAGGCTTTCCTCAATGCCGCACACTACGAATACGGCATCTCCATCCCTGGGGATTATGCTTATTTCAAGCCTGTCCCTCAGGCTTTTCTGGGTTATAATGTATGCTCCCGTTGAATACAGCACGTTCTCGGGTGATATGGCTACCAGCACATCCATACCCTCCTGGATCATAAGATGTCTCAGACGCTCTGCTCTCTGTTTTAAAATTTTTTTATCCATTCTTCTCTCTCCTTATAATTTTTTATTTTAATAATCCTAACTTCCGAAAACAAGATGCGGAATGTACGTGACCAATGACGGAACATAGGTGATCAGGAACAAAACTGCTACCATTACAGCCACAAAGGGCCATATGGTAACCTTGCTGATAGGCAGCTGGGCGATAGAGGATGCGATATACAACTGCAGGCCTACAGGCGGAGTAACAGTGCCTATCAGTATGGTGATTATGATGACCAGTGCAAAATGGATGGGGTCAAAGCCCATCTGGTTCCCAATAGGAAACAGTATGGGGGAAAATACAATAATGGCTACACTGCCGTCCACAAACAATCCTATTAAGAAAAGCATCAGGATTATCATAAAGTACAGGATATGTGGGTTCGTTGAGATACTCATAAATATATCAGTAATGGCAACAGCAAAGTTCTCACGTGCCAGTATCCATCCAAAAATAGCAGAGCAGCTTATAATGATTGACGGTACTGCGGTGCTCATGCCTGCTTTGGCCAGTATCCCGGGAATTTGCTTTATATTTATCTCTTTATATATGAAAAGCCCCACAAGCAATGCATATACAACAGCAATCACTCCCGCTTCCGTCGCGGTTATAACCCCTGATATTATCCCGAAAAGGATTATAACAGGAGCTATCAAAGCCCATATCGCATCTTTTAGTGACGATAATATTTCCGATAATGACGCCCTTTCGCTTCTTTTGAAATCATACCTTCTGGCGTAGAACCACACCAATGCCATCAAACCAAGCCCTATCAAAAGTCCGGGTATGAAGCCTCCGAGAAACATTGAGCCTATAGATACGCCTGTTATGGCGCCATACATCACCATGGTTATGCTCGGCGGTATGATGGGCCCTATACAGGATGCGGATGCGGTTAGTCCTGCCGAAAAGCCGGGAGGATATCCGTCATCCACCATGGCTGGGATCATTATGGAGCCTATGGCAACAGCATCAGCCGTTGCAGAGCCGGAAAAGCCCGCCATTATTATATTTGTCAGCACATTTACATAGGCTAATCCTCCCCGGAATTGGCGCAGCAGTGAGTCA
>DPSW01000478.1 GCA_003527145.1 Clostridiaceae bacterium
GTATTGTTCAAAGCAGTGGGCATGGCCTTGTTTGACCTCTTTGCAGCCCAGAGGATATTTGAAGCTGCGAAAGAGAAAGGGATAGGGCAGAAAATCAAATAAATACCAGGCAGATATGGAGCAGGGCTATCAGCCCTGCTTCCTTGGCAATGCAAGAACTAAAGTTCCTCTAGAGGGGCGACCGGTTCATCAAGAACACGATGCTCAGGCTCGTAATAGAATACCTTGACAACATAGTCAACCTTTGACTCAACACCGAATAAAAATTGACCGCATTCATCGGTAAAGGTAAATGTAACAGGGATAAGCTCAAGGGGATTATTGGGTTTTTTGATAAACAGCTTGACCAGAGCACCCTTTACCGGAGTGTCATTCGGGAATTTTACAACACCATGGATAGCGGCCCTTTTTTCAGGCTCCAGAGTAATGCAGATGTCTTTTTCTTCGTTTCCAGTCAATTTAAAATTATATTCTTCCAGTTTCCAGCCCACAATTTCACCACCCTTCTTATGTATCGAAGGATAAAGCTACAACTGGCGGACTCTTAACACTTAAATATTTTTATAAAAGGTGAAAGAAAGGGCAGCTCTATATTGCGGGTCCCTTTAAATGATCTTTTTAAAATAATCACTCCTTGCTGCTGTTGTAAATAGGAAATTTACAAATGGGCCTACAATATAATATGAAATTAGAAAGTGTATGTGATTAAATTCTTAAACAAAAGGAGTGCATAAAGGCTTAGAGTTTTGAGGCATATCATGATTCCACTGCTTCAAAAAAGTTATCCTTTGGAACAGCTGCAGGGTGGTTGTCATAATGTTCATCCTGATAGGCAGAGGGTTTTATTATAACAGGTACGATTTTGACATTGTCGTACCATACCTTGATGAGATATCTTTTATGGGGTATCAGGGAACCAAAAATAAATTGGCCGCATTCATCGGAAAATGTATATATTAATGGCTTTAGTGAGCATGGATTGCAGGGATCTGAGATTTCAAACAGCATGACAACTGCATCCTTTACCGGCTTGTCATCGCAATCCTTTACAATACCGTGAACTACGCTTCTCGGCTCGCGTTGAAGCTTAGCGGTGAGTTCGAGCTGTTCATTTTCTCCGGGGCATATTTGATACTTAGAAATACGATAACCCATGATTAACCTCCTAATAAATTCTATTGCTCATAAATGATATAGGAAAGCCCGCTCATCTTTTATGATTTATAATCAAAGTCAAAACATATACAAGGCTTCATATCAGATGCGGCATCAATATAAAATATTCTTGGGGCAGATAATATATCACCATAAATATAAATAAATTGATATAAATAACAGGTAAAAATTATTGCTTATAAGCATATTGTTTATAGATAATAAAACATGGGGGGCAGTCCTATATGGTGAATCATGTTAATGATCTTATTGAATATGCCGGAATAGCAGATGTATTTCCGCATCACCCGACAGCCTTTAAACAGTTCAGTGTTCAGGAGACCGTGTGCCTTCCGATAGCCAAACCAAATATCGAGCAGATCATAAAGGTCATGGCAGAGCTTGCAATTACAAGTACAAGGGTAATCAGGACTCCTGGTGCTGCAGAGAACCCGGCAGTATCGCTGGAGGGCCAAAGATTAACAGGCTGGAAGCTGATCGTTGAGGGAGAGGTAAGGCAAAAGATAGAATATGTTGCAGATGAGCCGTCCCATCCTGTTTATGCTGCACATTTTAATATGCCTTTTTGCACCTTTATTGTTTTAGGGGGGGATTATGCGGCGGGAAGCCCTCTGATTGTGACAGGGTATATTGAGGACATATTTGCCAAGCAGATAAATAAGAGATGCATCTTCAAGAATATAACGATCCTTGTCACAGCGGAATAAAAAGGGGCTGCTGCTTTTACATCATACGACTTGAATCACTTAGCTATTCGGTATACTCCTGAAAATTGGATAAGGTTTCTTGATTCAATTTTATCCTGAATAGCCGAGATGGAACCTTACCCAATTTCCTTGGAGCCTTTTTTCCTATAAGGTTATTATTATCAAGGATTGCATAAGTCGCTATTTTCCTCGATAGTTCTTTCGTTTCCACTGCCGGCTTTGCTTGCGATCACTATAAGCCTGGTGTTTTCGTTATCCGGACTAAGCTCAAACTCATAAACGCCAAAGCGATCAGTTGTGGTGTGCGCAACTCTGATATACTCGATGCTGCCGTCCTGAGGAACAGGTTTTAGAAGATTTACAAGGGCGTTCTCTACAGCGTGGCCGTAACAATCCTTTACCTGCCCCCAAAGCTTTATGGGGTTTTCCCAATTATCTTTATTTGCTTCCAGTCCTGCTGCATTTTCGTTTAATCTTCTCCTGCGCATTTTTTTACGTCTGCGTTTTCTGACATTCAATTTTTTGAGTGAATTCAGACTTTCAGAGGTATTCAGTGATATGCCGATATATTGGATAAGGTCCTTTACAAGATTGGGCATACACTCCTCCTCCATAAACAAAATTACATTGAAGGGCATTGGGACAATTTAGAGAACAAAGATTAGCAGCCGCACGGTTCCTCCGGTTTTTCTTGACGATCGGCGCATGGATTGCATTTGCCGCCGCCTGTATAAATGACTCTTTCATTGCCTTTGGCGGCTTTGCTTACAATCACTCTGAATTTGTTGTTGTTTTCATCCGGACAGATATTAAACTGGTAGAAACCAAGGCAATCTGTCGTTGTGTGTGCAACTCCAACGTATTCAATCTTTCCGTATTTCCAAATGGGCTTTAAAAGCTTTACAAGTGCATCTTTGACAGGCTTTCCCTCACAGTCCTTTATTTGCCCCCATAATCTTATGCATCTTTCCCTGTCGACGACGATATCGGCTCTTACCTCACAATCATTGGGTCTGAGCTCGACATCGATAGCATTTCCCTTGACATTCTCACATGGTTCTTTCTGGCAATCCTGAACGGAATCATAATCAGGATCTTTCCGGGATTCATGAGTGTAAACAGTAGTTGACATAAAGTCCACCTTTCTTTAATAAAATTTAATAGGTTGTATAATTGTCCCTTTGCATTACTAATATATATAAAAGCTAAAAATGTGTTACTGAAATTGGGACATATTATAAAAATCATGAAATTGCTTCACATCCCAAGTGATGTGGAGCATCATGTAAAAGAGAATGCATAAATTATTGGCAATATAAAGCTTGAATGTGAATATATGGACGAGAATAAATCATATAATCTTAGTAGTCAAATAGGTTGTTTGAGTATTAGCAGTTGTTATAGGAGGGCACGCCGTGAAAAATCTTCTTGATGATTTGATTGAAATCATTGGAATAGATGACGTTATTCCCGAGCAGTCCGGAAGCTTTAAGCAGCTTCAAATCCAAGAAACCTTCAGCATTCCGGAGAACAAGCCGGAGGCGGAGCATATACTTAGCATAAGGGTAAATGCGGAGATAACCGGAACACAGATCATAGAGACCCCCATAGCCCAGTCCAATGAGGGGCAGGTACTCTTAGGGAAGAAAATAATTGTGCAGGGAAAGCTTATCCAAAAAATTGAATATGCAGCTGATGTGGAAGGCCAGCCTGTACATACGGCAGAGTTTGAAAAGCTTTTTTCGGATTATATCGTTTTGGATGATGATATAGATTGCAGCAGCCCTGTGATCGTCACTCCCTATATCGAAGACATATATGTAAAGCTCATCAGCAAAAGGAAAGTATTTAAAAATATTGTGCTTCTCATAAATGCAGCTTCATCTGCATTCAATTTGGGGTCGGGTAAACCGGATGAAAAGAGAAAGAAAAGCTTGGCGAACCGATATGAAATATCGAAGTACTATAAATGCAATGTAAAAGAGGAAAGGTGTTTCACCCAATTTGTTTTAAAGGAGAAAATAGAAATACCCAGGCCGAAACCCGATATTGAACAGATAGTCACTACGATCATTGACCCCGAGATCCTTTCGATGAAAGTGATCAATACGATAAAGGGCAGATCCCGGGAGGGGCAGAATCTTTCGGGAAAGAAGATAATTGTTGAATTGAAGATAAAGCAGAAGATACTGTATGCAGCAGACTTGATATGCCGGTCCATCCACGGAGTTGAGAAGGAACATTATCAAAGCGTTTATGTTGTGGTGCCGGAGCGGATCGAAGGGACGGATATCGAAGCTTTGCTCAGGAATAAACTCCTTCAGCCCAAGATAACCGTTGAAGATGTCTTTGCCAGGAAGGTGGATGAGCGCAAAATATTCAAGAGCATAGTGCTGTTCCTTGAGTTTGTATATATCCCAAGCTATGAGATCTGCTACTCATATCAACATAGCTCCTCTGGGAGCAACTTGTTTGTTGCCTATGAAAACGGCCGGCATGCTCATCAAATAACCTATGACGACGATCATAAGAATATAAAGCCGAAATGGTCGCCCTCAGGCCAGGAAATAGCCTGCCTGTCGGATTGCTTGGGAAAATTCATGCTATGCCTTATAGACCCCGAGACCTCATCAAAAAGAGTGTTCACCCAGGCCGGAATTTTTGAAGCAATAAGCAGTTATTGCTGGTCGCCTGACGGAGGGAGGATCATATTCTCAGCCGTTAAGGGCATCAGCAAGGAAATATATTCAATGGACGTCAGAGGCTCAGAATATGAGCAGATCACCTGGGGAAACGGACTGATAAAAAGCTTTAGACCCGAATGCTCGCCTGACGGGAAGAGAATGGCTTATATCAGATCGACAAGCAATATATTAAATATTTGGATTTCGGATGCAAAGGGTCTTGACAGCAGTCAGATAACGGCCTGCGGCTATATTAAGGACTTTGATTGGATGGATGATGATAAGCTCGTTTTCATATCGGGTAAGGGGAATAAGCAGGATGAAGCGTCTGTGATAGATATAAACAGCTTGGAGGCTGAAAGGATTTTTACAGGCTTGGATATATTCGCTAAAAAGCTTATCAGGATTTCTCCGGATAATCAATATGCAGCTCTTATCGGAGCGAAGAGCAATAAAAATGACGTCGATGATGTTTACTTGTACGAATTTAAGAACAAATGTGCAATCAATATTACAAAGAACTTCTGCACAACCAAAATCAGTGACCTGGCCTGGGGAATAGATTCAAATAAAATATATTATGTTTCGGATGAATTGGGGTATTGCAACATTTATTCGATATCATTAAGGGACTTTTGCAAGAAACAGCTGACCAATACCACCGCAGCAGATATTCAAATAAGCTACAGGCCGAGGATAAGGTGAGGGATTGTCTTATGGGGATAGTTAGAAATTTTATTGATATCATCGGAATAACACCCGAGAGTGAGCTGCCCGGTGTGAATCGCGGGGAGATAATAGAGTATTCGGATCATGAAACCATTTTTATACCTGAACAAAGGATAAAAATAGAATCCATATATCAGATAATGATAGATTTGGAATTGAAATCAGAAAGATTGATCAATGCCCCTCAGGGTAAAATATATGTTCTTGACGGGGTAAAGAAATTGAAGATAATTTATACCGATAAGGATGGGGAAGGTAAAGCCAAAATATTGAACCTGGAAAGGCCCTTCAATACATTTATGGATTTGCCGCAAGGCGCATGGATCGAGAATATAAAGCTTTTTATAGCCGATGCTTATTTTCAATTGCTGGATGAAAGAAATATATATAGCTATTGCCTTTATATGATCGATGCTCGATATAATGATGGCGGAAGAGGGAAAAAGGGTGCCTGCATAAGAAGCTTTTCTAAGGATGTTCCTAAAGATTCTGAGTTTTTCGAGTTCGAAATAAAAGGTGACGGAATCGATAAGGGAGATTATAAATACAGCATCGCTGATGAGGTATCCCTGGCAAAGGAATACGGCAAAAATACAAAGGCTGATATGATCACCGGCTGCGATATGAGCTTAGACTCTGAGTTTCTATGAAAGGGATGAGGGGATGAGAATATGCATTGACGGCATCGGCGTAACGAAATTGCATGGAACAGGCTTATACACCTATACATGTGAGCTGCTCCAAAATCTGTTTGAAATGTATCCTCAGCCGAGCTATGATCTGATATGGGACGAGTCTTCCCATATAGACGGATGGGAAAACACCGGGGAAATAAATTTCTTTAATCTAAGCAAGAGAGATGAGTTAAATGGTTTAAAAGCCATCAAGGATCATATCACAGGCAATAAAATAAATTTGTTTCACTCCCCAAACAATGGCTTGAGCATTCCGCCGGATGGAAAGGGAAAGAGTGCGTGCAAATATGTTATAACAGCCCATGATCTGATCGCATTTACTATTCCCGAAATGGTCGATGAGAAATATTTAAACAGGTTTTTGCAGACTTTCCCAAAGGCTGCAGAAGAAGCGGACAGAATAATTGCCGTTTCAGATTCCATAAAGAAACAGCTTGCCAATGTCCTGGCTCTGCCCAATGACAGGATAGATGTCATATATCCCGGCTGTTCAAGCCAGTTCAGCCTTATGAACAAAGAGCATTGCATGAAGTT
>DPSW01000118.1:0-2403 GCA_003527145.1 Clostridiaceae bacterium
TAAGGGCTTCTCTTATTTCTTGAGTTACAACATCAGTTGCTTTATGAGCAGCAAGTGGTCCCGGTCTTTCCATATTTGTATGTTCTTTTATTACAACTTCTGACTTTATGAAAATTTCTCCCTTTTCCGGAGCACCGGGTCTTCCCCACATTATGTTTTCTTCCAATATGCCTTCTGATGAACCGAATTCACCGATTTGAACCCCATTCTCATCAGTACCTGTCAGCATCATAATAGCTCCGTCAATAACCCTTGTTACTCCGCTTCCCAGCTTGCTCTCGCCTTCTTTTGCAGCTATAGGCTGAACGTCCATTATAGTCTCGGAATAAGTGTTGTACTTATCGGGAGTTATTATATCTATCTTGAACTTCTTTACCAGTTTATCTGCTTTTATTGCATCTTCTTCAATGCCTTCTCTGATATAAAGGGTAGTTCCCTCGATCTTGGTTTCGGGGCCTCGCTTTACTTCAGTTATCTTGAAATGCTTCTTTATCAGTTTCCTGACAGCCTTGACTTCTCCGGCAGCTTCTGTTTGCTTCTCTATTGCCGGTGCTGCCAAAGGTGCTGACTCCCCTGCGGGAATTGCTAATGCCGGATATCCTACCATTGGTATTTCAAGATTTATATCCTTGCCTTCCCCAATATGAATTTTCAGCACTCCGCCACTTGATGAAGGTGCAAAAACCGGTTGCTTTGCCACTGCCACAGCCGGTACCGGCTCTGCTGCCGATTCTTTTTCGGAGTCTTCTTCCTCGACTTCCTTAGCACCTTCTACTGCATCTGCTGTAATAGGTGTCAACGAATCAATGGTTTTAATCAATTTTGCTCCCAATACCTGTCCGATTTTTAAAGCGCTTTCATCAATATTTAACAATCCTGAGTCTACCAAATCCGGAAATATTGACGGGTCCTCCAGATTATCTGCAGAAATTACAGTGCCTGCTTCGGTTCTGCAGCATACAACTGCGGGATCATTCTTGTGGTGTAGAGCGTTTTCTGCCGACATTGACATAAATTTTACCTCCTTTAAGTATGAAAATTGATTTTATATTAAAATTCTACAGAAGGTTATGCTTTAGTCTTTCTAACCAGCTTATGACCCGCAGCTCTGAGCGCATGATCTGTACTATGATATGTTGGAACTCCTAGCCTAGGAGTTACAGTCATTACCGTGTTCGTTCAGTCGCCACAGGTTCCTGTCAGAATAACCTCTGCACCTTCCTTTTTCAGATCCAAAACGGTGGATGCTTGACCCGGACATACTCCAGGCTTTTCACATCTCCATCTTCCATTTACCTCAACCATTCTCTTGCATTTTCTCTCTGCAACAACTTGAGCTCCCATAGCCTTTGCAATCTCCCTCAACCTTTCTTCCTGAGCACCGCATTCACATGCAAGTATTCCTACTTTTCTGTTTTCTTTTGGAAATGGCATTGCTACTATGATTCCGCCTAAAGTTTTTATTATCGGTGACGCTTCTTCTCCATGCTTCCCTGTAAAAGGCCCTCCAAGAACTATTTCACCATGTGGCTCTACATAGCCTCCGGCTGCTTCTATATATTTTTTAACGGGATATCCTATAGGTACATCCAAAAATACTTTGCCTTTCAGAGCATTTTTTACTCTTCCTACTACCGTCAAATCTTTATCAATAACCGGCTTCCTTTGTTCTATCGCTAAGGTGACGTTCTTTACAGTTTCAACATTGGATATAACAGCATTAGCAACACTGGGCAGTTCTCCCGGTTTTAATTCCACTCCTAAAATTTCCCTTACTATTACCCTTTCATCTCCTGCAGGGTACATATCGGGCAATATTTTTATTGATATGTTGTCCTCAGGCTTTAAGGCCTTGTTTATGGCTTTTATTGCCTTAAGATTTTTAACCTTTATTGCGATATATCCTGTCTTGGCCTTTGTAATTTCCATAAGGTATTTTATTCCCCTGATGATCACATCCGGATTTTGTTCCAAATATGCAATATTATGCAGCAAAATCGGTTCGCACTCAGCAGCATTTGCGATAATACATCCTCCCGAAAGATCCGTCTTAAACTTTACATGGGCTGGAAAACCAGCTCCTCCTGAACCAACTATGCCCGCTTCTTTTATAGCTTCCAAATGATCCTTGGTCTCTTTTATCGGAATAAAATCTTTGGATTGCTCATCAAAGGCTTCTATAACTATTGNNCGCTGGAATGAATATTGGCACCAAGGCCGGTTGGGGCTGCTATAAGCTGTCCTCTTTTAACCTCATCTCCAACTTTTACAATTGGTGAACATGGGGCTCCTACATGTTGTCTGAGCAACAGTGTAACCTGTTCCATCATTCTCACCTCCTTTGTTAAAAGTAAATCAAACTATTCCGCCCTATATATCTTGCAATTTCAGTGCCAACATTGT
>DPSW01000118.1:2443-2632 GCA_003527145.1 Clostridiaceae bacterium
TTTCCTATTAAAAAAATAAATTTATCAACTGAATTGTTCTTTGAAAAAGGAAAGCAAACGAGGAAAATCGTCAAATATTTTACATTTGCTTATTAATTTTTTCTATACAGAATTATCTTATCATATGTTTTATCAATACATCCTACTAAGGACCTACCTGGAAAAGCGAGTGTCATTTATTTTACATGG
>DPSW01000117.1:0-4027 GCA_003527145.1 Clostridiaceae bacterium
ATAAAATTTAAACTTTTTTTCTTTCTTTTTCTTTTTTTTAATATTATTTTATACTTATTTTATTACTTTTTATCATATATACTAAAATACTAAAACTTTGATGGTAGTGAAAATTAACAGAAGAAATATACCTTATGGGTATGTTTTTTAAAGAGGTTTAATCATTGTAAAAGCAATATTTATATGAAGTATATAATAAATCTCAAATATGTAATAATCTTCATTATTATTTTTATATCAAAACAATTTTTAATATCTAAGAAATTTATACATATTAAGATAATTTTTTAATATAGCTTTATTTTTTCTAAAACAAAGTAATTTTGTTACTTTAATGTAATATTACTTTTAAAAATACTTATAAAAAAATTTATCAGTTATTAAATCTTAATTTCCTGTTAAGATGAACTTTTACTAATTTCAAAAAGAATAACATTACAAATTTTGGCAAGGGAATTGGAATGATTCGCTTCTACTTTTTTAATGGAGGTGATTACTATGGTTGAATTTCTTCAAATTATTGCATATGTTTTTTGCGCATCTCAATCATTATAAAACTAATATTTTTCCGTTAAATACCAATTAAAGTTTTTAATACTTTTTATTTTATTAAACACTTTTCATCAATTGTTTATATATATTTTTATATAAATACTAAAATTTATATGTATTGAATTTCTTAAGGCAAATCAAAGCACGCAGGGATTGCTCAAGCTAATAATTATTAGCTATTATTTGGCATAAAAATTGCTTAATAATTTTATGGACAAAATAATATTTTATAATAGGGAGGATAAGTATGAAAAAAGAAAACGTAAGGGTAATTATATGGGGTTTAGGTGCTATGGGCGGTGGTATGGCAGATATGCTTCTCAAAAAGAAAGGCGTTGATATCGTCGGTGTTGTTGGCAGGGGAGCCAAGATAGGAAAAAGCATGTATGAATTCATTCAAACCGAAAGAGGAGACCGGCCTGATGTAATAATTGATACTTATGAAAATGTAATCACAGAAAAGGCAGCAGATGTTGTGCTTTTGTGCACAGACTCCTTTACAAGGAATGCTTTTGATAAAATTAAATATTGTTTGGAGAAAAAAATAAATGTGGTTTCAAGTGCCGAAGAAATGGCGTATCCGCAAGCCCAGGAGCCAGAACTGGCTGCAGAGATGGACAGGATTGCCAAGGAGAACGGCGTAACGGTTCTCGGTACAGGAATCAACCCCGGACTTATAATGGACCTGCTTGTAGTATGCTTGACAGGAGCATGTATAGATGTGGACCACGTCACTGCAAGAAGAGTCAACAGCTTATCTCCTTTCGGTCCTGCTGTTATGCATGAGCAAGGAATAGGAACGACAGTGGAAGAATTCAAAGAAGGAGCAGCAACCGGAAAGATAGCAGGCCATGTAGGGTTTAATGAATCAATAAGAATGATTTCTGATGCATTAGGCTGGAAGTTAAGCGGTAAGGTAGAACAAACTATGGAACCTATAGTTACCAATGTCCATAGAAAAGCTCCCTATGCCGAAGTACAGCCCGGCTATGTTGCAGGCTGCGCGATGAAAGGCTATGGATATGTAGATGGAGAACTGAAAATAGAGATGGATCATCCGCAGCAGATTGAACCTGAGACGGAAGGTACAAATACCGGAGATTATGTAATAATAAAAGGAACACCAAATATTAATATGGCTAATAAGCCTGAGGTTCCCGGAGGGATAGGGACAATCGCTATGTGTGTCAATATGATACCCCATGTAATAAATGCTAAACCGGGCCTAAAGACTATGATTGATTTGCCGGTTCCGAGAGCGATAATGGGTGACATGAGGGAGCTTATAGAGGAATAATAAAGCGCAAAAAAATTTGCACGGGGATATTTAAAAGTAGGAGGGGATTATTTCAATGGATATGGTGAGAAAAGGTGACTGGGTGCAGATTCACCAAATAGTGCTAAAACCTGAAGAAAGAGCAGCGCATCTTCCTGAAGTTACGAAAAAAGTTCCTTTGGAGTTATGGGTAAAAGGTTTTGCACTTGAAGACGGAAAAATAGGTGACGAGATTGAGATTGAGACGGTTACAGGAAGAAAAGTAAAGGGTGAGCTTCTAAAAGTAAATCCCAGGTACATCCATGACTTTGGAGACTATGTTCCGGAGTTGACCAAGATAGATATGCAGCTAAAGGAAATAGCTTTCGGAGGTGGAAAAGATGAATAGAGATATGTCTTATTCTGCAGTGATGAACAGAAAAAATGAAATAATGAAAAAGGCTATAGGCATAGATTACAGTCTATTTGAATCCGGCGGTATATCCTTTGATTATGAAAGGATGATGAGAGAAGCGGGATATAGCCTTGAGGAAATTCAAAGAATACAATCCAGCACAGGTGTAGGCAATACACCCATTTTGGAACTAAGAAATATTACAGCTTTAGCAAGAAAATGTGCTCCCAAAGGTAAAGGGGCCAGAATATTCATAAAGGATGAAGCTGCCAACCCGTCCGGAAGCTTTAAGGCTAGAAGAGCCGCTAATGCAGTGTATCATGCTAAAAAATTAGGCTATAAAGGCGTAATTGCTGCTACCAGCGGCAACTATGGTGCGGCTGTCGCTTCACAGGCTGCTATGGCAGGATTGAAATGCATAATAGTACAGGAATGCTATGACAGTAAAATGGTAGGCCAGCCGGAAATACTTGAAAAGCAGAGGGTTTGCGAAGCCTATGGAGCAGAAGTCGTTCAACTTTCGGTGGGGCCCGAGCTTTTCTATACCTTCTTGCGCTTGCTTGAGGAAACAGGTTATTTCAATGCCTCTTTGTATACTCCTTTTGGTATTGCCGGAGTGGAGACTTTAGGATATGAGCTGGTTATGCAATTTAGAGAAAAATTGGGGAAGGATCCTGATAAAGTATTGATAACCCATGCAGGCGGCGGTAATGTAACAGGAACTGCAAGAGGCATAATAAAAGCGGGAGCATATAAGGTAGAAGTTGTTGGAGCGAGTGTTGATCTTTCAGGCCTACATATGGCCTCGGATAAGGATTTTAATAGAAAATCCTTTACAACCGGCCATACAGGTTTTGGAATTCCGTTCGCTACATGGCCTGATAGAGCTGATGTTCCAAGAAATGCCGCAAGACCTTTAAGATATCTGGATAGATATTTGATAGTAAAGCAAGGCGAGGTTTTCTTTGTTACAGAAGCATTATCCGTGTTGGAGGGCATAGAGAGAGGACCCGCTGGAAACACTTCTTTGACAGCCGCATTTGCCCTTGCTCAGGAAATGGATGAGGATCAGACCATCATCGTTTCCGAAACCGAATACACCGGAGCCGGCAAGCATATTCAGCCGCAGCTTTCCTTTGCAAGAGACAACGGAATTGAGATATTCTTCGGCGATCCTGCAGAAGAGGTGCCCGGCAAGAATATCATCCTGCCGTCCCATCCGTCCCTCATCAAAGCGAGAGACGTCGACCTCGTCCATATGAGAAGATCGCTGATCAAAACAGCAGTCAACACATACAAGGTGGAGCCGACAGAAGAGGATATCGCCTTCCTTGCAGAAGAAACGAATTCCAGCGAGGAGTTCGTCAGGGAAACTTTAAAATCACTATAATTGCTCCTGGCATGTATATTCTTTTGGAAATCATTCTTCGTGCCGGTCGTGAGTATTCCTCAAAACCGCCGTCTTTCAATGCTTCGCATAAAGACGGTGATCGGTTTCACGGTTTTCTATGAGAATACTCGCGGCGCGGCACGGCAAAATGTGATTCTAAGGATACGCATGTTAGGATGCTCCAAATATCAATTTTAAAGTTCGTATAAGGATAGAAAGGAAAATAAGGATGAAAAGAGCAGATGATTTTCAAGAGAGAAGAAAACATATTGCCGGCCTGACAGACGAAGAACTCTACAAGAGATTCTGGGATCTGACCGAGCAGGTGGTAAATCCTCTTCTCGAACTGGGAAAAAAGAATACAACGCCCTCCGTTGAGCGATCGGTATTGCTCAGAATGGGCATTTCCTCTCTG
>DPSW01000117.1:4032-4338 GCA_003527145.1 Clostridiaceae bacterium
GTCGTGTATAAACTGGCAAAAGCCAAAGATATCACGATTCAGGAAGCTGGAACGCTCCTGGCACAGGGCAAGTGCTGGGATGAAGCGACGGAATTATTCAAAGGAGGGAAATAAGATGAGCGATATGAAACTGAACCACAATGAAAAGCTGGATATCGAAAATATCTTAAAAGACCTCGACAAATACAGACCGAAGCGAAGAGGCTGGGCCTGGAGAACACCGGAACCGAACCTGCAAATGGGGCCTTTCGAGTATCATGATGCAACGACTCCGCTGACTAACGGGATCGGCGTTCCTTCCTCCAA
>DPSW01000389.1 GCA_003527145.1 Clostridiaceae bacterium
GCTTTATGATATTAAAGATGCCGGCTTCAATGCTTTTATGGGTACCGTTGAATTCTCCAATAAAAATACTCCTTCTATTTTTGTGATGGGAGGCGGCGGCTATGGAACACCTATTTACAGGCTTTTAACCAAAAACGGAGTAGGTGTAAATACAGGAATAATCCATGAGAATGATGTGGATTTTGAAATAGCAATGACCATGGGTTTAGATATACAAAGTGAAAAGCCCTTCAGTGAGATTGGAGAGACATCACTGGTTAAGGCAAAGAGCATGATTGATGGGGTTCATACTGTTATAGATTCGGGATGCCCCATAGGAGGTATAAACAAGAAGAATATGGAGCTTTTGACCTATGCATTGGAATCGGGTAAAAGGGTTTTGTCAATAAGAAGCAAGGAGGAATTATCCAATTATTTAGGTGAAAATTCCATGAACATAGAATTTTGCGGCAATATTTCTAAAATCACGGACCTGGTGGCTTCGATACTGGAAGGAGGCAAGCATGTATAGTATTGTTTTTATAATGTCTCCCATGGATTCCTCTTATAATTTTAAAGAAGCAAAGCAGCTATTGCATAGGGAACATGGGAATGACCTTTCTATTGATTTTATGGACAGCTATAAGATAGATAGCGGCAAAGAGGATTATGACAAATGTATGAAGCTTATAGAATCATCGGATATGATTTTTATAATAATGCATGGAGGGCTGACTCATTTTAAGAGCTTTTATTCTATATTGGACAGGTTTGAAGGGAAAAAGAAGTTCTTTATTCATTCCGGCTTCGAAGATGAAAACAGGATAATGCTTCAAAGATCAGGCATATCCCAAATGGAATATGCTGAAATTNNGTTTCATCAGGGAGTATAAATAACTGTAAAAATCTAATAAAGTATCTGGCAGCCGTTTATGGCGGCATGAAAATAGAATACAACTATCCTGATACCTTAAAATGGGAGGGTATTTATTACCCCGGAAATAATATTGACGATTTCAGGGGCTATTTAGATAATGGTAAGAAATCAGGAAAGCCTGTGATAGGAATATTGTTTTATAGCAAATATATTCATGATAATGATATGGAACATATCGATGCGATGATCAGGGAAGTGGAAAGTCTTGGCGCTTATCCCGTGGCCGTATACTCATCTTCTGCACCGGACCTCTCGATAGGATGCAAGGGCTTCAGGTGGGTGGTAGAAAATATATTTAAGATGGATGGCATAAGCCAGGTGAATGCAATCATAAATACCATGGCTTATTCTCAAAGTATACTCTCCAACGCGGGAGACGGCAGCAAAGTTGTTGACAAGAGTATTTTTGAAGATATAGATGTGCCTGTTATTCAGGCAATGGCTACTTATCAAAGCTATGAGGACTGGAAAAGCAGCTTGAGGGGACTGGATGCCATGTCCTTTACCAGCAGTGTGTATTATCCTGAATTTGACGGGCAGATAATATCCTTTACCATAGCATATTGCGAGCTTGTGAAAGATGATATAGGTGAGAAAAGAATACATAAGCCAATATTTGAGAGGATCAACAGAGTATGCCGCCTGGCATGCAACTGGGCAAAGTTGTCCAAAAAGTTAAATAGCGAAAAAAAAGTTGCCATCTTATTTCATAATATGCCTCCAAGAAATGATATGATAGGCTGCGCTTTCGGATTGGACACCCCACAAAGTGTCCATCTTATGGTAAAAGCCCTGAAAGAAGCAGGAGTATATATAGAATACGAATTTGAAAATGGCGATGAAATAATAAATAGAATAATAAACGGAGTGAGCAATGATACAAGATGGCTTCCGGCAGAAAAAGCTCTGGAGAGAAGTGTTGATATAATTTCCGNNACCAACTCATAAGGGACTGGTCTGATCCTCCCGGGGAATATATGGTGCATGAGGATAAGCTCCCGGTACCGGGAATAATAAACGGAAATATATTTATAGGGCTTCAGCCTCCCAGAGGCTATGAGGAAAAAGCGGAGGAAGTATATCACAGCACAGATATAGTACCTCCTCATCAATATATTGCCTTTTATAAATGGATAAGGAACTCTTTTAAAGCAGATGTGATTGTACATGTAGGTACCCATGGCACTTTAGAATGGCTTCCCGGAAAGGAAATAGGCCTGTCGGAGNNAGTGATAGGAGAAGGCATACAAGCAAAAAGAAGATCCCATGCGGTGATTTTGGATCATTTGATACCCTCTCTCATGATGAGCGGAGCCTATGAAGAGATGGAGGAAATTGATGAACTGATAAAGCAATACTATCAGGCAAGACAGCTTGATAGAGGCAAACTGGAGCATATAAAGGGAAAAATAATAGAAATTGCAATAAAAAATGATTATCATACAGATTTGAACATAACAAAGGTACAAATGGAAACGGATTTTGAAAAATTCATAGAGCTTTTACATAGCTGGATTGAGGAAATAAAAAATACTTTGATAAAGGACGGGCTCCACATCTTCGGCACAGCTCCCGCTGGAGAAAGATTGGAAAATCTCATCTGTGCTCTCCTTCGCCTGCCGAACGTCAATGTGCCTTCACTTATGAATGGGACTTGCAAAGCCATGGGCTATGATTATGAGAGTTTAAAGGATATGCCTCATGAAACCGATCATAGAGGAAGGACAAATTTTATGGTGATTGAGAAAATGGAAAAAATCAGCAGGCAAATCATGAGAGACTTTATAACCCATGGCTTTGATGAAAGCAAAATTGATGAACTGCTCAGTAAATATTTTAATGATAGAGATAAAGAAAAAACTGATGATATAAGAGAAACCTTGCATTTTACGGCACAGGTTGTGAGACTCAAGCTGGAATCGACAACTGATGAAATGAAATATCTGACAGCGGGTATAGAGGGGAGGTTTATTCCTCCGGGAGGCGGCGGTGCTCCCACCAGAGGGAATGTGAGGATACTGCCTACAGGAAGAAATTTTTATTCCATTGATCCTGCCTCTGTTCCAACAAGAGCTTCATGGAAAGTAGGTAAGCAGCTGGGAGACAAAATGATAGAGAGGTATACAAAGGATGAGGGAAAGCTTCCGGAAGCTGTTGCAATAGTGGTATATGCAGGAGAAACAATGAAAACCTGCGGGGATGACATAGCAGAAATACTATATCTTATGGGGATAAAGCCAAAGTGGATGGAGAACTCCGATAAAGTAATAGGCTTAGAGGTTATTCCCATTGAAGAGTTAAAAAGGCCCAGGATAGATGTTACCTTGCGTGTTTCCGGACTTTTCAGAGACACCTTTCCCAATATTATTGAAATGATAGAAGACGCAGTAAACTTAGCTGCAGGTCTGGATGAAGGGGAAGATGATAATTATATAAGAAGGAATTTTATAAGAGAAGTGAATAACCTTGTGGAAAATGGGACGGACGCAGAGACAGCTCAAGAAGAAGCCGGTATGAGGATATTCAGCGATCCACCGGGAACCTACGGGGCAGGTGTAGATAAGCTCATAAACAGCAAGAATTGGGATGATTACGAGGATTTGGGCAATGTATACACTCTATGGGGCGGCTATGCCTATGGGAAAAGGATTCACGGCCGCAGAGTTACAGAGGTCTTCGCCCGCCGTCTGTCCCAAGCGCAGATAAGCATAAAAAACGAATCTTCAATGGAAATAGATATGCTGGAAAGTGATGATTTTTATAATTATCATGGCGGCTTGATTGCGGCTATCAGGGCAAAATCAGGGGAAAAACCCAGGTCCTACTGCGGTAATACCGCCGATCCGTCAAGAGTGAAGATGAATGACGCACGGGAAGAAGCTGCAAAGATAATGCGTTCAAGGATACTTAATCCCAAATGGTTTGAAGGGCTTAGGCCGCATGGCTATAAGGGAGCCCAAGAAATTTCTGCCATGGTGGACTTCGTATTCGGATGGGATGCCACTTCCGACATTATTGAGGATTGGATGTACGAAAAAATAAGTGAAAACTATCTATTCAATAATGAAAGAAGAGAATGGATAAAGAGTGTCAATCCTTGGGCTATACATAACATGGTAGAAAGATTGCTTGAGGCTCAGCAAAGAGGGATGTGGAATGCCAAGGAGGAGAGCCTGAAAAAGCTGAGGAATCTTTATATTTCGATAGAAGGAGATTTAGAGGAGCGTATGTGATTGAAAGGAAATAGGGTTTTAATGCTTGAGCATATTAAGTATATTGTGCTGTGGGCAACAAATGACTGCAATCTGAGGTGTAAATACTGCTATGCTCATGGCGGGGAGAAAAAAGATTATATGAGCTTTGAGGCGGCTAAAAGAGCTGTTGAGCTGCCAAGGGGCAGCTTCAAGCTTCAGATTGCAGGGGGAGAACCATTTATGAATTTCTCTCTTATAAAAGAAATTCATGATTACTTAAAAATGCATAAGCCAAGGACAAGGATGCAGCTTCAAACCAATGGTATGATGATAGACGGTAAAATAGCAAAAGAGATAAAAGAAATGAATATAGGTATAGGCGTAAGCTTGGACGGCCCCTTTGAAATCAACGAATCCCTCCGGGGAGGAACCATAGAAGCTATAAACGGCATCAAAGCACTGGGAGCCTATGGTATTATGACAAATCTAAATTGTGTCGTAACATCAGCTTCCATAGAAAAGCTTGATGAATTGGTGGATTTAGCTTTTTACTTGGGCAATATTGGGGGTATAGGTCTAGATCTTTTAAGAGAAACAGGCAGGGCAGAAAGCAGCGGAATTAAGAAGGCCTCTCCCGGGCAAGTTGTAGAAAATCTCTGGAAGGCTTGGAGAAGAACAGAAGAATTATATAGGCTCACAGGCAAAAAGGTAGCAATAAGAGAAATAGAAGACGCGAAAAAAAGGATTCATGAAATACAAGGATGCAATGATTATTGTTATGCCGTATCAGGAAGTTCTATGGTGGTGCTGCCTGATGGTGATCTATATCCCTGCGGTTCATTGGTAAGGAAGAAAGCCTACTATATGGGGAACATATACCATGAATGCACCTATAGAGAAGTAAAACTTGATATTGAAAGACCAGAAAGCTGCAATAGTTGCAAATACGGCAAAATATGTATGGGGGCATGCCCTGCCAGAAGCATAATCAATTCAGATGGCCGGGGCTTCACAAAAGAGGACTGCGCTCTCAGAAAAACGGCCTTTGAAATTGCAGAAAAGGAGTATAAAAGATGTTACAACTGATAAATCTGACCAAAAAATATAGCAGCCTGACAGCAGTGGACAACCTCAATCTCACTTTGGGAAAGGGAGANNTGGTGCTGGAAAAACAACGACTGTAAGGATGATAAGCACCCTTACACCCAAAACTTCAGGAGATATTATAATAGATAGCCAAAGCATGGACCGAAACTTGACAGCAGTAAAAATTATGATAGGAATTGTTCCCCAGCATAATAATCTGGAAAATGAAATGACAGCATGGGAAAACCTCGAGGTTCATGGCATGCTGTATAAAATGACAAAAACAGAAAGAAAGGAAAGAATAAAAGAGCTTCTTGAATTTACAGAGCTGACAGATCGCAAAGATGATTTGGTGAATAAGTATTCAGGCGGAATGAAAAGAAAGCTTATGATTGCAAGGGCTCTTATGCATGGCCCAAGAATTTTGCTTTTGGATGAACCGACGGTAGGGCTTGATGCATCTGCCAGAAGAAAAATGTGGGATCTGTTGAAAAGGCTCAAAAGCAATGGCTTGACGGTGCTTTTGACCACTCACTATATAGAAGAAGCAGAAGCTTTGTGCGACCGGGTAGGCCTTATTAATGATGGTAAGCTTGTAGAATTAGATGCTCCAAAAAAATTGATAGAAAAAGTAGGAAAATTTGCAGTAGAGCATTTTATAAATGGCGAGACAAAGGAAGAATTTTTTGAAACCAGGGAGAAAGCAGTAGAATATGCGGCGGCTTTGCATGGAAGCGTCAATATCAGACCTTCTAATCTGGAGGATGTATTCTTGAAGGTCACCAATAGAAGGGTGGGGTCTTAATGGAAGCATTATACGGAATATTATGGCAGGAGCTCATAATATTTAAAAGGAAATTTTGGAGCACTACAATAGGTGCGATGGTTTCACCCACACTGTATCTTATTGCCTTTGGCTGGGGTTTGGGAAGCGGCATGCAGGTAGAAGGCAAATCCTATATGAATTTTGTAATTCCGGGCATTATAGCTATGAATACAATGGTGGTAAGCTTCAGCAATACAGCCAATTCAATCAATATATCCCGGATATATTATAAAACCTTCGAAGAATTTATGGTGGCACCTTTAAATATGACTGTTTACGCTTTGGGCAAAATCATTGCAGGAGCATTTGACGGAGCATATTCTGCATTTTTGATTATTTCCATAGTATCCATATTTGGTTCAGGACTGACGATAACTCCATACTTTCTATCCATAGCATTGCTGAATTGCTTTGTTTTTTCTGCGGGAGGCTTTTTGGCAGGCTTAGTGATAAACTCCCATGCAGATATGTCGAAGTTTAATAATTTTGTGATCACACCCATGTCTTTTCTATGCGGGACATTTTTCCCGATAGATAAGATGCCAGCTGGTATTAAATATTTTATACATATGCTGCCTCTAACTCACACCAGCATTGCATTGAGAAGCGTCGGAGAGGATATGGTGCATATGCTTCTGCATATTGCGGTGCTGTTATTATATTTTGCGGTTTTATTTATTGCAGGATCTCGATATTGTAAAAATGTAGAGTAAATAGTAATTTGAAGGAGTGTCATCAGATGAAAAACGCAAAAACAGTATATCCATTTACAGCTATAGTAGGACAGGAAAAAATGAAAAAAGCTTTGATGCTGAATGTTATTAATCCTCTGCTTGGTGGAGTATTGATAAGGGGAGAAAAAGGAACTGCCAAATCTACTGCTGTAAGAGCATTAGTAGAGCTGCTTCCAAAAAGAACACAAGTGGAAGGTTGTATTTTTGGTTGTGACCCTCATGACAAAAGCAGTATGTGCAGCAAATGTATGGGAAAAGCTGATAAAAGTCAAGAACTGACTGAAGTAGAAGGAAAAATGAAGGTTGTGGATCTGCCTGTAAGTGCTACGGAAGATAGGGTGGTAGGAACCCTAGATATAGAATATGCAATAAAAAAAGGCGAAAAAAGGTTTGAACCGGGGATACTTGCTCAGGCAAACAGAAATATTCTTTATGTAGATGAAGTAAACCTACTGGACGATCACATAGTTGATGTTTTGTTGGATTCTGCGGCTATGGGTGTTAACACAATAGAAAGGGAAGGAGTATCCTTTTTTCATCCTGCGAGATTTATATTAGTAGGTACTATGAATCCGGAGGAAGGAGATTTGAGACCCCAGCTGCTGGATAGGTTTTGTATGGTGGTAGATGTTATAGGAGAAAGAGACTCACAAAAAAGAGTTGAAGTAATAAAAAACAGATTGGAGTATGAAAAAGACAGTGAATCTTTTGCACAAAAATGTGAGCCTCAACAGCAGGATATGCGAAATAGGATACAAAAAGCTCAAAAACTTTTAGATGAAGTTACTTATGACGAAAGCATATTGGAAATGGCCGCAAAGATAAGCATTGAAATGGAAGTGGATGGACATAGAGCGGATATTGCCATGATAAAGACCGCAATGACTATTGCGGCTTTTAACGGGAGAGATAAGGTTTCAAGCAGTGATCTGTTGGAAGCCGGGGAACTTGTCCTGCCGCATAGAATGAAGAGGACACCTTTTGAAGGGAGCATATTCAATATATCAAAGGTCAAAGATGTTATTGAACGGGTCAATGAAGCCTGATGGGAGGGTGGAACCTTGAAAGTAAATTATGATAATGCATTTCCTTTTGCAGCAATTATAGGACAGAAAAAAGTTAAAAAAGCATTGCTGCTGAATCTGATTAATCCTAAAATAGGAGGAGTGCTGTTAAGCGGCGAAAAGGGCACCGCAAAGTCAACCTTGGTGAGAGGCATGGCGGCTTTGTCCGAAGGAATGAAAGTAGTAAATCTTCCTCTTAATATAACGGAGGATAGGTTAATAGGCAGCATTGATATTGAAAAGACACTTGCAGAGGGAAAAAGAAACTTTGAACCGGGTATATTGAAGGAAGCTCATGAAAACATACTCTATGTTGATGAGGTAAACTTATTGAGTGAGCATTTGGTTAATTGTCNNTTGAAAGAGAGGGCATATCTTTTGCGCATTCTTCCCAATTTGTGTTGGTAGGAACCATGAACCCTGAAGAAGGGCATTTAAGATCCCAATTTTTAGATAGATTTGGTTTATTTGCGGAGGTTAGCGGCTGCATGGACCTCCTTGAAAGAAAAGAGATTATAAAAAGAAGGCTTGAATACGAAAAATCACCATTAGACTTTATAGAAAAGTGGAGATTGGAATCAGATGTGCTGGCAAAGCAAATAAAAGATGCAAAACAATATTTAAGCAGAGTTCAAGTG
>DPSW01000167.1 GCA_003527145.1 Clostridiaceae bacterium
AGCAGCTCCATAATTTAATTTATAGTAGATTGTATTTATTCTTAGGCCTGCCTATTTGTCCATAGATGGGAACAATCTCAATCTTTTTTTCCTCAATCATATATGATATATATCTGTGTACAGTCTGATATGCCAGGTTAAGGCCGCTGGTTATATCATCAATTGTAAGCCCTCTATCCTGCTCTTTGAAGTAATCATATATAATATTTAATGTGGCAGGGCTTATTCCTTTGTCAATATATATCTGATGCACTTCTTTAGTAAGTTGTTTTTGTATTTCATTAATTCTAAGATTTATTTTTATCCTTGAAATCAAATCAGGGGATTTAATCGGTTTTATGGCAAAATCGGTTGCACCTGCAGCAATTAATCTTTCTGATGTCTCCTGATTTTCATCAACAGTCAGTATCAGGATTGATACTGCGTTGTCCGNNCATATGATAATCCACTATAACCAGATTAGGCTTATATATTTTATACAGTTTATACCCTTTCCTGCCGCCTGATGCCGTAACAGCGTCCCACCCCCCATATATACATATTTCTTTCAGAGTATAAAGAATATCAGCTTCATCGTCTATTATTAAGACTCTAGGCACATTTTCTCTTTTCAACAAAATCACCTCAATTCTAAATATTCATAGGCTTGTATGCCGACCTTTCGTAAAATTTAAAGGAAGGCAGGAAGATAGCAACTGTTGTTCCTATGTCCACCTGACTATGAATTTCTATTCTTCCCCCATTGTCCTCAAAGATACTTTTGGCAAACGGGAGGCCTAAGCCTGAAGTATCGTTTGTCGAGTAGCCTATCTCCCATACCCGATCAAGCTCTGACTCCTTTATGCCTATACCGTTATCTTGAATGCTTATATTAATTCCTTCTTCCGCTTGCTTTACGTCCATGTTTATTATTTTATAGGGATGCTTGCATGGTACGAAAATTGCATTTTCCAATATATTAATAACTGCTCTGGCAATCAAAATCTTATTTATATATACATCTGAAAGCTCATCGTCAACACTGATTGTAAATCTTATTTCTTCGTCCTCTAAAGGCAGCTGTGCTCTTATATAACTTATCAGTTCTTCAGTCNNCGGGAATCCTCATAAAGAAAACTGGATATCATTTCACTCATCTTTGTTACCGAACTTTCAATGCGTTCGCTGTACTCTTTCAGCTTTACGTTACTGCTTTTCGAAAGTATTAGAGAGTTCAAGCCTCTGATCGTTACCAATGGCGTCTTTAAATCATGCACTAAAGACTTCACCTCTTTATATACCCGGTTTTCTAAAGCCTTGGCTCTCATATTTCTAATTTCGCTTTCTTTTTCGTAATTTTCCCTCATAATGCGTATATTCTTTGAGCTGATAATAAAGAGAGTAGCAGTTATAAAAGCGGATATGATAAAGGGCAGAAAAAATGCAAATCCGGAAAAATTCAAGACTGCAGCAGCATTCAGGTATATGCCTGTTATCTTGATGCTATAAGGAATATCGCTTTGTCCAAAAAGATATATTGAAAAAAAAGGCATAATATTTAACCAGTTGAAAGCAAAAAAAAACTGTATAGAAACTATAAAAACCTGGATGAAACTATTTGTTTCTCCAAATAATTTCTCAAAAAGCATTAATATTATAAAAAGAGCCATTATTGTTGACACAGGTTCCCAGGATATTTCGAATATTAGAGAATCCATCCAATGTAAAACAATAACGGCAATCGAGGATACAAGAAATTTATCAAAAGCGGTTAAGCAGTATCTGAGTTTTGAATGAAATATTACCAGCATGATTCCCATAAAAATAAATGTGCTTTGGATTGCATTCAGAAAATTAGCTTTAGCCGATCCAAGGATGAGATGACCGCTGTCTCCTGTATTGATGGCATCCCGTATCTTTATGATTATATTAAACCAGACTTGCTCTGTATAGACAGGGAAAAGTAAGCCGAGGCAAATAAGTAAAAAACCCGCAGTCAGGAATAGCCTGGCATGCTTAATCTCACTGACCTTTATTCCGCTATTTATCATAATACTACCACTTCCATTCGCTTTTTATAGGTCGCTTTTTATAGGGAATAATTGTTGATTACCGGAAGACAGAAGCAAAGGGTTCTATGATATCATTTACCTTGTCAACCAGAGTCAACGGGATATCTTCATCTTTTGTAAGCTCAATCAAAATGCTCTCCTCGCCTGATTTGCGCAAGCCTATGAAATAATCTGTTCCGGAACCTATAAGCCTTATCATCTGTTCAGTTCTGTTGTCGAGCTGCCCTCCGCCCATTACTATGGTAAGAACTTTTAAATCTTCATTTTTTGCCTTCTCCAGAAGTTTATCAATACGCTCTATTTCTTCTTCATAGCTTATATTCTGAAGCTTCATGCCTAACGAGCTATATCCTATAACAAATACTATCGTATTAACCTCTTTTAAATCTGTGTCTCTAGCCTGAGGCATAAAAAAGCTTCGAAGCATTAATTGATTTGATATGTCGTGAATTATGTATGAGTCCGTGCTTTGTCCTGCAGAAATAATAGCAATGGGAGTCTTTGCTATCGGACGAGGCAGACCTGGAAGTGTGAATATTTTTGTATTATTTTTATCTTTCAATGGCATATTTATGATTATTGATGCAAAAAGTGCGGCGAATAACACAACCCGAAGAAACTTTCTTTTCATTTCCTAAACTCCAACCTTTTCACTATTCTGAAGCAAGCTCGACATTCTCTAATGACTCTATACCTGTCATGCTGGGTACATATCCCCTAACCGACAATCGTGATGCCATCACTGGCATAGTGTGTACCAAAGGAACTGAAGGAGCTTCATAATTCACTATTTCCTGTAAGCTTCTATATAGGCTCCTTCTAAAAACCATATTTGTGGTTTCTCTTGCCTGTATTAACAATTGATCAGCTTCTTTGCTTTTATATAAAGAGTAATTAGCGGCAAATCCCGGCTTTGCATTCTCCGATGCAAACATAGTATATAAGAAATTATCCGGATCGGCATAATCGCCTGTCCAACCGATAAGTGCAATTTCATGTTCTCCGTTGCGTATCCTTGTCAAGTATTCATCCCAGTTAAACACTTTTATTTCTGCGTAGATGCCGACTTGCTTCAAACTTTCCTTTACAAACTCTGCTACTTGCAAAGGCTTTGGGAAGTAGTCACGGGCCGCATCCATCACCCATAATGTGGTTTTGAAACCGTTAGGAAACCCTGCCTCCTGCATAAGCTTTCGGGATTTATCCGGGTCATATTCGTAAGTCTTCAAATTGTTATTGTAGCCCCAAAGAGAAGGTGGAATATAGGTTGCTGCCGGTTTAGCAAAATTATCAAATACATCGTTAACAAGCTTTTCCTTGTCTATTGCATGATTGATGGCAACTCTTACATCTCGCTTATTAAAAGGAAATCTTTCATTGTTCATCGCTATATAGCCTACATTGAAGCTGGGCCTCAAGTATAAATGCAAATTTGGATCGTATTTGACTTCTGCGATATCAACCGGACTCAGATAATCCGCAATGTGGATTGAACCCTGCTTCAATTCCTCCAATCTGTCTTTGTTTCCNNAACTTTAGCCCTTCCGTTCCAATACTTATCATTTCTTTCAAGAATGATACTCTTATTGTGCTCCCAGCTTTTTAAAAGGAAAGGGCCTGTACCAACCGGATGTTTGAATAAATCCTCATTATGCTCCTTTATAGCCTCAGGGCTGGCTATTCCAAATGCCGGCATGGCCAATGCATTTAAAAATGGTGCATATGGTTTGTTAAGCTTTATTTCTAACGAATGATTTGAAAGTGCTTTTACACTATCTACAAATCCGGGGAAACCGCCAAAAACTGTATTCCAATAACTGAATTTACCGTTATGATAGGGATTATCTTTATCCATCCATCTATGAAAGTTAAAGCAAACAGCACTGGCATTGAAATCAGTTCCATCATGAAAACGTATTCCCTCGCGCAGCTTAAATACCCAGGTCAATCCATCTTCACTGGAATTCCAGCTCTCAGCGAGACATGGTATGATCCTGCCTTCATTCTTTTCATATTTTACCAAAGTCTCAAATATATTTACTGTTACCTTAAAGGAATTCATTTCTGTTGTGCTTGCAGGATCCAAGGTCACTGAATCATTGGCACGTCCAATGATCAACCTTTGATTTGTATTATTTGTACTGCCTGCTGTATTCACAATCGGAGCTTTTTTTACGGGTGCATAGTTAAATAATGCAAATATGACTGCTATAATAATAGCAATAGATGCAGGAAGCATTAGAGATGAGTTGTTATCTCTATCCAAATCTTCACCCCCCGTNNCCTTAGAAATGTCTGTAATATGATTTTAGCCTAAAAGTATGTAAAAATCAAAATATTCTTTATATTATTACTGCTTCGACATAAAATAAGCAAGTAAAACATTTTCATGTCCTACTTGCTTATAAATGCAGCTAAAAATTTTAACTCATATCTATTTGTTTATCTTACCGGCTATTTCATTTTGTATATGAGATATGAAATCTTGAAGCTTCATCGCACCTTTGTCTCCTTCTTTCCTGTCCCTCACGGAAACACTGCCGCCTTCTACTTCCTTATCTCCTAAAATCAGCATATAAGGCACCTTTTTAAGCTGAGCTTCTCTGATCTTATATCCCACCTTCTCACTCCTAAGGTCCGATTCAACCCTTATATCCAATTCATTTAATCTTCCTGCAATTTCCTTTGCATAGTCATACTGCCTTTCAGATACAGGTATCACGGTCACTTGAGTAGGTGCTATCCAGACCGGGAATGCTCCTGCAAAATGCTCAGTCAATATGGCAATGAATCTTTCTATGCTGCCGAATATTACTCTGTGAATCATAACTGGCCTGTGCTTCTCTCCATCTGCTCCTACATAAGTGATATCAAATCTCTCCGGCATCTGGAAATCCAATTGAATTGTACCGCACTGCCAAGTACGGCCGATGCAGTCCTGAAGATGAAAATCAATTTTTGGCCCATAGAATGCGCCGTCTCCTTCATTTATCTTATACTGCCGTCCTAGGGAGTCCAAAGCATCCTTCAAAGCATTTGTAGCTGCTTCCCAATCTTCATCAGATCCCATGGAGTTCTCAGGCCTTGTTGACAGCTCAACGAAATATTTAAAGCCAAACAAGCTGTAGAATTGATCCACCATTTTGATAACTCCCAATATTTCATCCTTTATCTGCGAGGGCATCATGAAAATATGTGCATCATCCTGAGTAAAGCACCTTACCCTCATCAAGCCGTGAAGGGCTCCCGAAAGCTCATGCCTGTGAACCAGTCCCAGCTCACCCATTCTTATGGGCAGTTCTCTGTAGCTGTGAAGGTCTCTTTTGTACATCAAAAGTCCTCCTGGGCAGTTCATGGGCTTTACTGCATAATCTCCTTCATCTATTTTTGTAAAGTACATGTTTTCCTTGTAATGATCCCAATGGCCTGATCTGTGCCATAGCTCTTCGCTCAATATTATAGGAGTTTTGATTTCCTCATATCCGTTTTTCTTATGCTCTTTCCTCCAGAAATCCTCCAGTACATTTCTTATTACCATTCCCTTTGGATGGAAGAATGGGAATCCAGGGCCTTCTTCCAGGATGCTGAACAAATCCAACTCCTTGCCTAACTTCCTGTGATCTCTCCTCTTTGCCTCTTCAAGCATGTTCAGGTGTTCATCAAGCTGGCTCTTCTTAACGAAAGAAGTTCCATATATCCTTTGAAGCATTTTATTTTTCTCGCTTCCGCGCCAATATGCACCTGCAACACTCAACAGCTTAAAGGCCTTTATTTTGCCTGTTGACGAAACATGAGGCCCTGCGCAAAGATCTACAAATTCGCCTTGCTTATAGAATGAAATAATTTCATCCTCCGGCAAATCCTTGATCAATTCTACCTTGTAGTTTTCGCCTTTCTCTTCCATAAGCTTTATAGCTTCTTCCCGAGGGAGTTCAAATCTCNNAATCTCTCCAGCTTATAGTCTTCCTTGACTATGTTTGCCATTTCTTTTTCGATGAGTTCCAGTTCTGCTTCGGTAAATGTTTTCTCCGAATCAAAATCATAATAGAAGCCGTTGTCTATGGCAGGCCCTATTGCAAGCTTTACATCCGGATATAGTCTTTTTACTGCCTGTGCCAACACGTGAGAAGAAGTGTGTCTCAGGGGAAGCCTTCCATCCTCATCATCAAAAGTCAAAACCTCCAATGCAGAGTCTTGTTCTACCGGTTTGCTAAGCTCAACCACTTCACCGTTGACCTTTGCCGCAAGCGCAGCTTTAAGAAGTCCGCTTCCTATTGAAGCAACAATGTCTAGAACCTTGATTCCCTTTTCATATTCTCTTACTGAACCGTCCTTTAAAGTAATCTTTATCATAACTTTCCCTCCTGTTTTACTATTGATTTACAAAAAAACAAAAACTCTCGTCCCCTAAGGGGCGAGAGAAAACCGCGGTTCCACCCTAATTGCAACTCATAGATTATAACGTGATCATCGGATAAGCCTACTGATTTCAGCTCTCTGCTCCAAGGTGGTATTCAAACATTCTTGCCAAGAAATGCTTTCAGCCTATGACATTTCTTCTCTAATGGCAGCAATTGTTTTACTTGTCCTCTTCAATGCATTTAATTATTGATATAATTTTAATGCCATTGTTTTAATATGTCAATACTAAATAAATATAAATAATAATATTCCTTGCAATAAACCTATTATTGCTCCTAAAACTCCTCCTAATACTTCAATATGCTTCAACNNAACTCTCTTTGAGCAATTTTTAATGTAATTTCTTCAATCTTTATCAGATCGAATGCGTTTATTTTTTCCTCGATCATTTCGCCAATTTTAATTTCACTAGAAGCCTTTTCATATATTTCATTGATTAAACCCGCCATAATATTTGGAGCTTCTCGATCTATCTGTTCTTCTATATATTGAAGAACTGCATTTTTTATTATTTGAGGAACTAAAGAAGGCATCTTTTCATAAATGTTTCTAGAAATTTTATCCTTAACTATNNTCGGTATTATTGTCGTTTACAAGCTTTTCAAATATTTCCTTAAAGTTTATCAGTTCCAGCTCCACCGTCTGCCCTATGCTAGCCGCCATCTCAGACCTGCGCTTAGGCAGCAAGCCTTGTATTTCTATGCCTAATATCGGTATATTTATAGGGTTTAAAGGTCTGAACAACATCTTTATTGCTAATACATTGGTTACCCAACCGATAGCTCCGCCGATAAACACAGAAAATAAGATTTTATAGATCATTTTCTTCACCCGTTTACATCAATAGTTTAATACTATTGATTATAACATAAACAGGTTACATAATGCATTAATTTAATTCTTTGTTTGTTTTAAACATACTGCACAAGTCGCATCCTTT
>DPSW01000166.1 GCA_003527145.1 Clostridiaceae bacterium
ATATATACCAAAGCAGGATACTCCATCCCGCTGGGGAATTCAGTTTGGACTACTGAATAAACAGGGTAGGGATACTTGCCATATAATTTGTTAAAAAGCTTTATGGATTGAACCCCATATTTCAGAGCTTCTTCTCCCCTTACTTTGTCTTCGGGATAGTAATATGACATGACCTTAATCCCGTCTACTTCTTCCTCAAGCATCGTAAAATTGCTGTTGGCAACAAATGCAAAGTCTCTGAGGGCCTTTCCTTCGTAAATACGCTGTATCCCGCCGCTTTCTTTCTTTTCCTCAATGAGCCGGCCTGAAGCTGCAATAATATAGCTATCCGGAGTTTTTATGCTGACTCTATAGTCTGCGGCATCGCTGTAAAAAGGGTCTCCGATGGCGAAATATTTATCCAGGTTCCAGCCGTCCTTTTCATCATAGACTGCGGCTATGGGGTACCAGTTGCCCATATTGAAATTATTTTCTCCATATCCGAACCGCTCTCCCGCAGGAGGTATTTGCAGCGTGAACTCAATCTTAAGATTCACTCTCTCATAAGGCTTTAGCGGAGATGCCAGCTCCACCTTCAATATAGTTTCTCCTTCTCCTGATAGGGAATGCTTTAAAAGCTTCTCGCCGCTCCTGTCCTTTTGGGTGACGGAAGTTATTTCTACGTATCCCGGCTTAAAGCCTCTCTTGTAAGCATTATCAAAATCATCAAACAAGAAGGGAGCTGTTTCCTTGGTTTTAAATGCGTTGGGATATACATGAAAATATAATTCCTTCATCTCAACATCATCATTGTTATAATAATTCACTTCCTGGATAGCCGTAAGGGTCTTTTCCTCGGCATTCAGTTCTGCATCTATACTGTAAAAGCTTCTGGCATCGATCTCATCCGGCTTCAGCGCAGGTGCTGCCTCTTTTTCCATGGAGCAGCCCGATATCAGGATCATAAGTATAAGGAATAAAGGAAGCAGCTTTAGTTTGAATTTCACTGTGACCATTCCCCCTCTTTATTTACAAAGTTGAACTATTATATATTATTCATGAGCCTTAATAATATACTATCACAAGCAAATATCATTATCGACTTCCATCATTATCCGCGGCTGGGTATGAACACCTTTATGTCCCCTTTTTTCACACCTATTGAAAGGGGAAAAACAGGGCCTCTCTCTCCGTCTATATCGCTTTCAAAGATTTGATTGGAGGATATCTTAAGGTTATCCGTCTGGAAATGATATATATTTGGGTCGCTCGTATGCTCTCCCTTCAGCACCTTTAAAACAAGATTGATCACATTTGTGATGTTTGCCGCTTTTATGGCGATCACATCCAAAAGCCCATCGCAGACAGAAGCATAAGGAGCCAGCCTTAAGAAGCCTCCGGCAGACCTGCCGTTTAAAACCAGAAAAAGATAAAAGTTATCGTCAATGACTTTATCATCGTACTCCATCCTCATCGCTATAGGTTTGAGCTTCGGTATTTCTTCAAAGCCTTTTAAATAATAAGCCATCTTGCCCAGGCTGTTCTTCATGCCTATATCCGTCTTGTAGGCTACTTCAGCCAAAAGGCCTGCGCTGCACACATTTACAAAATAAGTGCCGTTTACTGTACCTGCATCTACATTTATTATTTCGCCGTCTGTTATCATGTCACAGCATTGAGAAATGTTCTTGGGTATCCCTATATGAGCTGCAAAATCATTTGAAGTCCCGAAGGGAAAGATGCCTATAGGCAGATCTACAGCATTTCTCTTCATGGCATTGATAAGATTGTTTATTGTACCGTCTCCGCCGGATATGGCTATAGCGGAATATTTATCATCTACATCACATAGAGCGTTATCCATATCATTTGCTTTCATAAGCCTGTAAGGTGAAACTATGTATCCCGATTTTTGAAAATTTTTTATGACTGTGTCCAGCCTGTTTTTAAACCTTGCATCCCCTGCCACCGGGTTATAGATCAGTCTCACTTTTCTCATATATCCTCGACCATCCCTTTTCATAGTCACTCTATATTCCCTTACCTTTATTTTATCATATTGCTTATATTTTTCACTTCAAAATATACTCTTATGATTTATGAGCAATATGATAAAGGATTAAGGATAAAGCTCCAGGGTATTATTCCCCGAAGCTTTATCTCTAGTTTGCCCTCACATTTTTTCGATTTCTTTTATCAGTTCTTCTATCAACTGCTCTTCCTTTACCTTTTTTACTATCTCGCCTTTTTTGAAGATCAGTCCTTCGCCTTTCCCGCCGGCTATGCCTATATCGGCTTCCCTGGCTTCACCCGGTCCATGTACTGCACAGCCCATCACAGCCACCTTGATGTTCTTATCGCATTGGGCCAGTCTTCTTTCAACCTCTTTCGCTATGTCAATAAGGTTTATTTGGGTTCTTCCGCAAGTGGGACAGGATACAAATTTGACGCCCTCATTTATATATCCCAAAGCCTTCAGTATTTCACGGCCAACCTTGACTTCATCCAACACATCACCAGTGAGAGAAACCCTTATAGTATCCCCTATGCCCTCGGCCAGAAGAGCTCCGATGCCTACACAGGATTTTACGGTACCGCTGAACAAGGTTCCCGCTTCCGTAACTCCTATATGAAGGGGATAGTCCACTTTTTTCGATATCAATCTGTAGCTTTCTATGGTTTGCATCACATCAGAGGATTTTAAAGAAATAACAATATTGCAAAAGCCCAGGCCTTCAAGTATACCTACATGCTTCAGAGCGCTTTCTACCAGTGCTTCAGGGCAAACCCTCCCGTACTTTTCCAATATGTCTTTTTCCAGAGAGCCGGAGTTGACCCCGATCCTGATAGGGATGTCTTTTTTCTTGGCAGCCTCAACCACCAGCTTTATTCTGTCCGGGCTTCCGATATTGCCCGGGTTTATTCTTAAAGCGACGATTCCATTTTCTATGGATTTAAGGGCAAGCCTGTAATCAAAATGTATATCTGCAACCAATGGTATATGGATTTGCTTTATTATATCCTTTAAAGCCTCCGCTGCTGCCATATCAGGAACGGCACATCTTATTATGTCGCACCCGGCTTTCTCCAAAGCAAGGATTTGGTTCACAGTAGCAGCCACATCCTTAGTATCAGTATTTGTCATGGATTGCACGGATATTCTTGAATCTCCGCCTATGTATATATCTCCTACTTTGATCTTCCTTGTGTTTTTTCTATTCACATAATTCATCTCCAAATTTTTAGTGATCAATAAAGACACTATATAATAGTTTTCTGAAGTCATATATATTATACTAAAGGATTTTCCATTTGGAAAATGAATAATTTTAAAGAGACTCGTTCCTCCCGTTCGAATCCCCGTTGCTTATTCGTTTATACTAAAAAATCACTCTTGTGAGTGATTCGTTTTCAGATGGCGGAGAAGGAGGGATTCGCTCCGCTCGCTTTGGCTCGCTTTCACGCCTGGGAGGGAAAATGCTTCCAAAGGGCGCATTTTCTTGTTCCTCCCGTTCGAATCCC
>DPSW01000161.1 GCA_003527145.1 Clostridiaceae bacterium
AGCCGGAAGGCATGAAGGGCCAACTTTTCTCCTTCTATCAATGCTTCATGGTGAAGAGTGGTTTTCGATGCTGATTCTTAGAGAGTTGGTCAGGATAATCGACTTAAATGAGCTAAGAGGAAACATTATTGCTATACCCGTTGCTAATACATCTGCATTTAACACAGGCACCAGATGCGTAATGGATAATTCTGATGAACCCGATGCCAATAGAGCCTTTGGAGGAGAATACCAATGGCTAACCAATCAGATAACCAGAGTTATTGATGAAGAGTTTATGAGCAAATCAGACTATATGATCGATTATCATGTTGGCACCTGGGGCTGTACTATGGCGGATATAGGCTATGGAGCAGACTACCCTGACCCCAAGCTCTCAGAGATAAGCAGAGAAATGGCTTTGGCCTATCAATTCCCTGTTATACATCAGATGAAGCTAAACAAAGGAACTCACAGTAAAAGAACATCTATGGGNNATTCTATTCCTGCTATAGTTCCGGAAATCGGCGGCTTAGGATTTGGGGAAAACATTGAGAAGGCATGGCTTGAAGACAATATTCGCGGAATAATGGGGAATCTTAAGTATTTAGGCATGATAGATGGAGAACCGGATTACTGCGACAAATATTTATTTGTTGGTGACTATTGGAGAGTATCCCCTAAAAACGGAGGATATTTGGAGCCTGTTATAGGCTTGGACAGACAATTTACAAGAGTGGAAAAAGGGGAACTGCTGGCCAGAGNNGAATTGACCCTGAGACTTTTGAAGTACTAGAAGAGCTGAGATCTCCAGGTGAAGGAGCAATTTTCTATACATGTCGCTCCTATATGACGAGGCCCGGAGGTTGGGCATATGGGATAGCATGCTTAGAAGATGATAACAGCTATTGGGCATCTAAATAAAGCTCATCATAGTGTAAACTTGATAGCCAGAAAAGGAGGGGATGTCAAAATATACATAAGTATGGGTTCTACAATAGATTATAAAAATATAAGGGGGAAATCTTAATGAAGAAATTTTTAGCATTCATGCTGGTATTAACGATGACTTTATCTTTGGCAGCATGTGCCAAGCCGGCACCTGCTGCTGTGCCGGAAACTCCTCAAGAAGAAAAAGGATTTAAAGACACTATAGTATTTGCTCCCAATACAGATGCTGCTTCTTTAGATCCTCATGTACAAAATGATACAACCTCTGAGCAAGTAGTAAAGATGCTTTACAATACACTTTTGAAGTTTGGCCCTAATGGAGAAATAACAGGCGATTTGGCCGATTCTTGGGAAGTGTCCGAAGATCAGAAAACTTGGACTTTTAAACTAAAAGAAGGCGTAAAATTCCACAATGGAACAGAAATGACTGCAGAGTCTGTAAAAGGTACTTATGATAGAGCAATGGATCCTTCAAACGGCTTAGTAGTAGGCGAGATTGTTAAGATGTTTGAAAAGGTAGAAGTGGTTGACAAATATAAAGTAAGCATTACAACAAAAGAGCCTTACGGGGCTATGATGGCATTGATGTGCAATATGTCCTTGGCGATAATGGATCCTGCTTATATTGAGAAATATGGAATGGACCTTGGCTCCAATGCTGAATCCATCAATGGTACAGGCCCATACAAGGTAGTTTCATGGACAAGAGATGAGGAATTGGTTTTAGAAAGCCATGATGATTACTATGGAGATAAAGCTTTGACTAAGAAGGTAGTATACAGACCAATACCTGAAGCTGCAGCAAGGGTTATAGCTCTTGAAACAGGAGAGGTAGATGCTATTCAGGGTGTACCTGCAAATGAAGTACCGAGGCTCGAGAGCATTGATGGCTTAAGCGTATACAAAGCAAAATCCATAGGACAGAGATTATTCAGATTTGNNGATTTGGCTGCAACGATTCAATCGTGGGCAATACAAAGGTAAGACAAGCTTTGGTTTATGCTGTGGACAGACAGGCTATAATAGACTCTTTGTTCCCGGGACTATCTTATCCCTCAACAGCTCCTTTGGCACCTGTAACTTGGGGTTATGCTAACTTGGGGGAGATAAAGCAAGATAAAGAAAAGGCAAAACAGCTATTGGCGGAAGCGGGCTATCCAAATGGATTCAAAACAAAGATTGTTACTACAGAAAGATATGCTAAGGGTGTAGAACTGGCTGAAATTATTGCTTCTCTTTNNAGAGGCCGAGATACAAGTAATGGAATGGAGTGCTTTTTTACAGACCATCGATGGAATAACCGCAAAAGAGTTTGATGCACCATTGTTCATAATGGGTGCAGGTCCCTCTATGATGGATGCTGACGGTGGGCTGAGAGGACTATACACAACAACATTAACCGGTAAAAATGATAGAAACTATGGCTTCTATTCCAACAAAGAAGTTGACGAGCTTATAGATGCAGGAATGAAAGAAACAGATCCGGAAAAGAGAAAAGAATTATACAAGAGAGCACAAGAGATACTTTATCTTGAAGATCCTGCTGGAATTTGGCTGTTCGATCAGCTTACAAACCTTGCACATTCAAGCAAATTAAAGGATGTAACAGTAAGTCCTATAAGTACGATAACTTTTGAAAAGGCAACGATAGAGAAATAAATAAGTAAATTTTAATATATTATGAAAGCAGTTTTAACTGCTTTCATAATATGGGAGGTTTTTAAATGCTGGGATATACATTTAAAAGAATACTGCAAATAATCCCTGTTCTCTTTGTAATATCATTGGTGGTGTTTTTGATGCTCCATATGATACCGGGAGATCCGGTTAAGAATATGCTGGGTATAAATGCACCTGAAGAGGTAGTGGAGGCCACAAGAATCAAGCTGGGTCTTGATCAGCCCCTATATAAGCAATATATTGGGTTTGTAAAAGGTGTTTTCAATGGCGATCTGGGTGTTTCTATACACACGAGAAAGCCTGTTTTGGAAGAGATATNNTTGAATAAATATCCTTATACATTAAAGCTTGCTATAGGAGGTACAATCGTGGCAACAATACTGGGAGTAATTTTTGGTATCATTGCTGCGGTAAATCATAATAAGTTTATGGACAATTTTATTATGGTATTGTCCTTGCTTTCCGTTTCAACTCCTTCATTCTTCTTGGCTTTACTTCTTATGCTGGTTTTTTCCCTGTATTTGGGTTGGTTTCCCAGCATAGGCATGAGGTCTCCGGCTCACTATGTGCTGCCTATAATAACTTTAGGCACTCAATCTGTAGGTATCATGGCGAGGACCACAAGATCTGCCATGCTAGAAGTATTGAAGCAGGATTATATCAGGACCTCAAGATCACGAGGCGTACCGGAAAGAATAATAATTTATCTCCACGCTTTTAAAAATGCGTTGATTCCTGTAGTTACAGTAATCGGCTTGAGATTTGGAGGATTATTGGCCGGCTCTGCACTGGTTGAAACCGTATTTGCAATACCGGGTATCGGACGGCTGATGGTTGATGGAGTCTTAAAGAGGGATTACCCTGTTGTGCAAGGTACTATTTTGGTCATATCTGCAACCTTTGTAATAATGAATCTTATAACCGATTTATTGTATGCAGTAGTTGACCCTAGAGTTAAGTATGATTGATGGGGGGGAAGCTGATTGAATTCACAGGTATTTAAGCGATTTAAGAAGAGAAAATCATCAGTAATCGGCGGAATAATAATCTTGATTTTTGTAATAACTGCTTTGATTGGACCAAGCCTTTGCAAATATGATCCTACTGCCATCGATTTGCCCAATAAATATCAAAGTCCCAGTATAAAGCACTGGCTTGGAACGGACAATTTGGGAAGAGATACTCTTACCAGATTGGTATATGGAGCCAGAGTATCATTGATGATGAGCGTAGTAAGCGTGTTTATAGGTTCGTTTATAGGCATTATTTTTGGTGTACTGGCAGGTTATTACGGAGGTTGGATCGATGCCCTTATATCAAGACTTATTGACTTGATCTTAGCCTTCCCCGGATTGCTTTTGGCCATTGCTGTTGTGGCAGTTTTAGGAAGCGGAATAATGAATACCATGGCAGCTATTGCATTTTATTCCATACCTTATGTAGCAAGACTTGTGAGAGGACTTGTAATATCTTTAAAGCATACAGAATTTATACAAGCCTGCAAAGTGATAGGGGCATCTGATTTTAGAATAATTGTTTTCCATATAATACCAAATACAATGGGGCAAATAATAATAGATGTTACTTTAAGCTTAGGCTCTGCAATACTTACGGCTTCCTCCCTGTCCTTTCTCGGTCTCGGAGTACAGCCGCCCAATCCAGAATGGGGAGCCATGCTGAGCCAAGCCAGAGAAGTATTGAGAAGTACGCCTCTAGCGGCCTTAGCTCCGGGAACTGCAATAACCATGGTAGTCTTGAGCTTCAGTTTGGTTGGAGATGGTTTGAGAGATGCGTTGGATCCTAAGTTAAAGAATAGCTAGTGGGTGAGAATATGAAAGAAAATATACTTAAAGTTAATAATCTGAAAACATATTTCTATACTGAAGAAGGAGTCTTGCCCGGGGTAGATGGGGTGGACATAGAAGTCAACAAGGGAGAGACCTTGGCAATAGTCGGTGAATCGGGCTGCGGCA
>DPSW01000218.1 GCA_003527145.1 Clostridiaceae bacterium
AGATACTGTTGAAGGGCAAATCACAACAAGGCCGGTTGCTGTATTATGGGATTCTATTATGGTCGGTGTGGTACTGGGCGTAGGCGGTCAAATATAGCTTTATATGGGGTGGTGTAAAAATATCGTCGCCATAGATACTGGCCGGGCCACCGAATGAGATGAAAAGGACAGTGCGATACTCGCGCCGCCCTCCATTTTCAAGCAGAAAAAATACGGGGTCAAAATACAAGGGTGGGCTTTTCTGGCCCGCCCCCATATCTATGTTTTTTTGAAAAAGCCCAAATCACCCTCGATTTCAGTGATTTTCAAAAAATAAATGCCGCCCGGCTTGATGGACGAAAAAGTGCAATAAAACAGTTGGCGTTCTTTCATTTTCTCAACAAGTCCACGCAATGTACTTCAAATATGAGGGTAAACCCGAATAAGACGACAGCCTATGTTCTAATAAAAGTCTCAACCAGTCTGGATACTGTATCAAAAGCGGATATTCCATATATTGCAAATGTAAAGTTAAGCTGTTCAATAGGTCGTTAAGTTAATAGCGGCGGTAAACCATCAGAACATTATTATGCTGTTCTTGTTCGCGAAAATCTGATAGTGCTATGATTTATGTAACATGACTATGACTTGTTATAAATATCCACTATCTTACATTATCGGGCTTGACTTGATTTTCCCCATCATTCCATAGACTTGTTAAGTTCTTGTCCATACATGGGTAAGCCAAGCCGTTCAGAGCAGTTATTTTATTTCTTGCTCAAGGGTACGAAAAGTATCTGTATCAAAAAAATCGTACAGCGATATTTCAAAGCCATCACATAGCTTTTTTATCGTGACAATACCCGCATTTTGCGCTTCGTTGTTCAGTATGCTTTTTATTGTGGATTGCGGTACGCCCGCCCGGTAGCTAAGTGCATTGGGCGTTATACCTTGTTCTTTGCACAGATTTATAATGCGCTGTGAAACTGCTTCTCTCGTATTCATGAATAAACCTCACCAGTGTTTTACCACTAGCATAAGATTTATAAAGTTTTCTTGTTAGTGGTATGGCACTAACAAGAAAATTATGCTATACTTTTAAATAGTGATTCAAAGTTATGGAGGTATATTAAATGAAAAGAAAGCTGTTGTCTGTTCTGTTGTGTATCTGTGTCCTGTCTACCTTTACCGTTCCTGCACTTGCGGCGGGGTATGCGGAGGTTGTGGCGCCTAAATATGATATTGTAAGTAGATTCAGTGAAGGTATGGCGGCGGTTCAACTGAATGGCAAATGGGGCTTTATCGATAAAACTGGCAAAGAGGTCGTACCATTTAAGTATGATGATGCATTCGACTTCCATGAGGGCATGGCGAAGATTAAGCTGAATGGCAAAATTGGCTTTATCGACAAGGCTGGCAAAGAGGTTGTGCCGCCTAAGTATGACTACGTACAGGTCGGTTTCTGCGAAGGCATGGCTGCGGTTCAACTGGGTAAAAAATGGGGCTTTATTGACAAAACCGGAAAAGAGATTGTGCCTCTTAAGTATGACTGGGCATTGCCTTTCGCCGAAGATATAGCGGCGGTTAAGCTGGGTGGCAAATATGGCTTTATCGATAAGACTGGAAAAGAGGTTATACCGTTTAAGTATGATGATGCATCGAGCTTCAGCGAGGGCTTGGCGAAAATCAAGCTGAATGGCGAAAATGGCTTTATCGATAAAAGTGATGAAGAGGTCGTGCCTCTTAAACATACTCTTAAAGTTATTGGAGCATTTGCTGATTTTCATGAGGGCATGGCAATGGTTAAGCTGAATCGCAAATACAGCTTTATTGACAAGAATGGAAAAGAGGTTGTGCCTCTTTGGGTTGACGCATCTTCCGGGTATGACGACGCATTCGATTTCCGCGAGGGCATGGCCGCAGTTAAATTGGATGGCAAATGGGGTTTCATTGACAAGACGGGCAAAGAGATTGTATCTCTTAAGTATGGTTGGACACAGTCTTCCTTCGGCGGTAGTCGTGAGTGGAGCGTGCGTGATTTCCATGAGGGCCTAGCGGCTGTCGTTCTTAACGGGAAATGGGGCTATATCGAAAAAACTGGTAAAGAAGTTGTGCCTTTAAAATATGACAGGGCACAAGATTTCAGTGAAGGATTAGCGGCGGTTGAACTGAATGGAAAATGGGGCTTCATCGACAAAACCGGCAAAGAGGTTGTGCCTCTTAAGTATATGGGTACAGGATCTATCAATGAGGGTATGGTTGGGGTCGAACTGAATGGCAGATGGGGTTTTATCTCGGTAAGTGACGTTACTGCCGTTCCTGCCCCAATACAAGCTACTCCCACCGCCTCCAATGTGCTTGTCAACGGTGAACAAACAGCCTTTGACGCTTATACCATCGGCGGTAATAATTACTTTAAACTTCGTGACCTCGCCCATGCCTTGAACGGGTCGGGTAAGCAGTTTGAGGTAACATGGGATGGAGAAAACAACGCAATTCTACTGACATCAAGCACGGCATATACTCCCGTTGGTGGCTAAATGGGGAGCAAGGGCGCAGGAGGAGAGACTGCCGCACCTACGGCCTCTAAAATCCTTTTAGACGGCAAAGAAATTACACTGACTGCCTNNTATTTCAAGCTTCGTGATATCGGACAGGCTTTTGACTTTGGTGTTACATGGGATGGCACGAAGAATACTATCTCCATAGATACTGCCAACGGATATACTGAATGAGACGGCAAGGGCGGCGCAAATACTGCGCCGTCCTTGATTTTTAACCAGAAAAAGAGCCCCCTCCTATTTTTCAAAGGGAGAGGACTTTTTCCGCTTTTGGAGCTAGTTTAGGCTTAACTTAAAAGCATTGGGCTATGCCGGGGCATTTTTTAATGCTTTCTTTGCCAACTCATCAGCCATTTCATTATACTTATCACCGGAATGGGCTGTAACCTTTTCAAAAGAGATATTGATAGCGCTTTTATATTTGTTCATATATTCAATATATTTTTTTGCACAATAGGAATTAGCCTTCCATTGGCCTGTAAACCATTTTGCTATTCCTTCATAATCATGTCTTATTATTATCTTATCAAAGCCTTTGCCATAGGCCCATTTTATTACGAACATGACGCCCATAAGCTCTCCCGCTACATTTCTGCTCCCCACTGCCTCCGGGTCATCATTGCTGCCGCTCTCACAAATGATATCTCCTTGAGGTGTTATTATGACGCAGCCGAAGGAATATCTCTTTAAGCTGTCATCATAGCTGCCGTCTACATATGCAATTACCGAGCCTGATTCTGCAGCGAGCTTCATATGGATCTCTGAAATATCTATGCCTTTTGCAAAGGCATCAGCCTCCTCAAAGGTGGGAAAGGACTTGTATTTTACACCCTTGACGCCTTCAATGCTGCTCTTGCATTCTTCCCAGGTCTCAAATACCCCTGTGATCTCTTGACTTCTCACTCCATAATACTTCTTCTTTGCCATAGACTACCTCCAATAATGATGTCAGTCAAATGCTACTATACGCTGCTGGGTTTGTCAATTAAAAACTGGTATAAATGTATTTCAGCTATTTAGAGGCGATGTATTTTTATGTCGTAATTAGTAAAAAGTTGAGAAGTATTATTGGCTCTGGTATACTATTCTTGACCAATATCTACTAATATATGCAATAAATTTCTATAGGGCAAATGATGTGGGGTGCGATAATTGCTTAACTTTGTCATATGTGATGATATGGAGGCCAAAAGCATAAGGACTGTAATTGAACCCATGATAAAAGAGCTAAATTTAGGCAGGATTGTTCTTTCAGAAACAAAGCCCGATAGAGTATTGGATTATATCAAATATAATGATACCGCTTCAGTTTATTTCATAGATATAGAATTAGACACATCTGTAAATGGAATCGACATAGCCAGACTCATAAGGGACAGAGATACTTCCTCCTATATAGTATTTATCACAGCTCATCAGGAATTTGCTTTTTTGACATATAAATATAAGCTGCGCGTAATGGATTATTTAGTGAAGCCCCTGAAACCGGAAGATATAAGACAATGTCTGGAGTCAATCTGCGAGCTTGAGAAAAAGAGGAAGGCTATTGAGGATGACAATCATCAAAAGAATAATACCTTAAGCATAAAATCCGGCTGCAGGCAGTATAGGGTAAGTGTAGAAGATATAATATATTTGGAGGTCATAAAGAACAAAATAATTATCCATACAGAAACAGGAAAGATAAGCTTTATTTGCACTTTGAAGGATGTACGGGACAAGCTGTCTCGTATGGGGAATGATATCATAATGGACTGCCATAAATCTTATATGATAAACATCAACAAAGTGCAGGGCATAGATAATATGGATATCATAATGTCTAATGGAGACCGCTGTCCTCTCTCCAGGAACCATAGAAAGGAGATTATCGATGCTTTTAATAACTAATTTACTTTTAGCATTTATAATGTCTTTTTNNAAAAAAAAGTTTATTTTTTATATCTGCTGTGTAACTTCGCTTACAGTTATAATTAAAAATTTTGATTGCAATATTGCTATATCCAATATAAAGATTATAGCGAATTTTTTTGTTGTTGCTTTCTCAATTTACTTCATTTTACTTCGAGACTTAGCTAAATCTATCTATTATACGCTGACTTTATATNNCTAATAAATGATTCTTTATTAGCTCTTATTTTGGTAAAAACTCTAAGATACTCTATTGAGACACTACATTCAAACCTTTTTTATCTGCTTTTAGTAAATCTTACGATATTTTTTCTGACTTATACCCAAATAATCCTTATTAAAGCTATATGGAATAAGAAAAAAATAGCTGATGGAACAAATAGAAATGCAGCCTATATGANNATGATGACCTTCATAGTTACTGCCATTAACGTATTGGTTTATAACAAATATATCGAGTTGATAGATAAAAGGCTGATGCTCATGAACATATTCATAACGTCAGCTTACTTTATACTTACTATGGCGGTATATAGAGTATATAGCAATTTAGTAGTGAATGAGCAGGAGAATAAACAACTTAGAGTATATATAAATATGGCAGATGAACTTATAGATGAGTATAGAAGGGTCAGACATAATACATATAATATTATTCAAGCTGCATCAGCCTTTATTGAGGAAAACG
>DPSW01000461.1 GCA_003527145.1 Clostridiaceae bacterium
AGTGCATGTGTTTCAATTCCTTATAGGTACTCTAGCAACACGTCGGTTTCAAGAAAAATGTCGGTTGCTCTATCATGTTTCAATTCCTTATAGGTACTCTAGTAACCCATTTCACAGCCTCATACTACTACATTTCATATTTCTTTGTCAAATCAATATATTTTTCTAAACAAAAGATATATTATCGTAAACAGGTTGATATACCATAACTATAGTTAATTTCTATACAAAAAAAATTGTCGTCGATCTCCAGGTATTTTTACGCTATTAGAGAGCGACGACAATTTATAAAGACTTATGATTATAATATATAGTTCTATTGATAACTTTGTTTTTGCTGAAATTGAAAATCGTGGGCAAGTATATTTAAATTTTTGCCGGCAACCTTGCCTTTCCCTTCTTTCCCTCCCTACTCCCCATACCTCTCCATCATCCTTCTCACCTCATCTACAACCTCTTCCCTTAGCTTATCCGGTTCCAGCACCATCACGTCACTGCCGAAGCTCAACACCCACTTGATGATTTCCGGCGTCATAGTAGTGGTTTTTTGAAACAAAATGCTGCTGTCTTGCTCTTCTACCAAAAGATCAGCTTTTGAACTTTCATACTCCTTCACATATCGTGCAGATTCTCCTTTGAATTTCAGCACTAATTTTATTTGCTCTTCTCCTACAAGCTTTCCAAATCTGCCTCTTTTATAGTTCTCATAGAATTTCTTTGGTCTTTGGAAGGACTCGTCCAAAAGCCGGGCATCCTGTATTCGTGATATCCTCAGATCTCTGATTGAATTCCTTAGATGGCAATACCCTACAAGGTGATAGCAGCCCTCATATATTTCAATTATGTATGGATCAAATTGTCTCTCTGTGGTCTCATTGCTGTTGAAAGAATGATATTTCACCAGAAGTCTTTTGTTAAACTCAATGCCCTTTCTCACAGTGCTTACGATTTCCTCATTGAGATGCTTTTCCAGCCCAATATAGGATTCTCTCACCTTTAGCAGCTCACTCAATGTTTCTATATAGGCTTTATCCGGTTGGGGCAGATTGTTTATTATCCTGTCTATAAGATGCCTGGCTGTATTACCGATATCAAGCATGGAATAGGATTTAAGCAGTTCTTTGATAAAGTGCAAAGATATGAGTTCGGATGCGGTGAAAGTTATATTCTCTATGCCAAATTTGTTTGCTACATAATACGTACTCTTGCCTCTTTTTTCTTCCATGACGAAAAAGCTGCCGGTAGATATAAAGTCAATGTCTCTTTCTACGGGTTTTTTGCTCACATCAATCCCCACCATATCAAGATTTTTATGAAGCTCATCTACTGTATAGCCTTTTTTACTATCAGATAGCAGTGATAGTATGTATAGCTGTCTTTCGATTTGAGAAACATCGTTCATAAGTTTCCTCCCGCTTCTCTTATTTTTAATATACCTCATAGTCCGGACAGAATATGGGCGTTTTATAAAATTTTAAACATTTAATTGTATTATTTGACACAAATATGGTTAATCCTTCAAAAAATAATAGAAGCAGTGCTTTTTGTAATACTGAATTATTAGAAAATTTATACTTACTAACATAATATACCTGATATAATATATAGAGAGCCTAGACCGCGTGTTAAGCTTCATCTTAGCCAAGATATCATTAATTGGGGGAAATAAGCTTATGTCAGTCGATATGGAAAAAGTCATGAACCTGGCAGGTCCCATTCCTTTCACAAACATTAGGGACTCAAAAATTGTCGTCGAAAATTTTTGCAGCAACGACATGGCTATAATCAGCACCAATAAGACTACAAATATCAGCAAGGGAACTCATGCCCATAATAGCTACGAATTTGATGTCTGCCGTGTTCCTATGCCTTCAGTCACTATAGATAATAAAGTGCATGATAAGCCTTCCAACTCTCTGTTTGCCATCAATCCTATGCAGGAGCACGGGTTGCTGACGGCTATAGAAGGCTTCAGCCTTTGTGGAATACATGTGGATAAATGCGCTATGCAAAGCGTTGCCGATGATATATATGGTTCGCCTAATATAGTTTTTTCCAATGATTCCTTTATAGCAAACCATGATATAAGCCTTCTTGTTAATCTATTTTTGGAAGAACTGAAATACAAACAGGTCGGACATGAATTCTTGATAGAAAATCTTGCTCTGCTTCTCGTTGGTAATTTCGTAAGGCATATAAAGCATAATCTTCCGGCTAAGCCTCATAACAAGCCTAACAATCTCAAAGACAGCATCAAAAAAGCAATAGACTATATGAATGAGAATTATGCCGCTGGTGTTTCATGCACTGAGTTGGCTCAGCTTATAAGAATGGACAAATACAGCTTTATAAGGATCTTTAAAAGCCAGACAAACAAAACCCCCTATGAATATTTGATTGAACTTAAAATTGAAAAAGCAAAGAAGATGCTAAGGTCAAGCAAATCCACTATCACCGAAATAAGCATGGCATGCGGTTTTTCCAGCCACAGTCATTTTACATCGACTTTTAAGAGAAAAACAGGCCTGTCTCCTACAGAGTATAGGTTAAGCTTGTAGGAGAGAGCAAAGCAATATTTTACCCCCTTTAGCCATATATTAGGGCGAAAGGGGGTAAGTTTCATCTTTTAAGGATTACTGCTTTATAGCTTTTGTTCCATTAAGGTTTTTTAGTTTTGCCCCGGCACCAATGCTTTTAAAGCTAATGCTCTTGCCATCCGCTGATATATCCATTTCAAAGGATACTATGTCACCAAAACCGCCGGTTGCTGATGGAACCAAGTAGCTTCCTTTGAATACCCCATTTGAGATTGTACCTTCTACTGTATAAACTGCATTGTCTTGAATTATGCTGCCTGTTATCGAAGCTCCCTTTTGTGTGAGCTCCATCTTGCCCATCTGTGTCATCCATGCTCCTTGCCACTCATTCATAACGTCTGCAGGATTCACTATCGAATCGATTTTTTCTTCTGTCACTAAGGTTATTGCTTCTTTCAGCGGCCCTATAAAGTCCTCTATAGTTTGCTGATTGTTATTATAGTGGTACGCATAAGGGTTATAGGTTTTGGTCAATTTTAATCCTTCATGTTCAACTTCTATTACATAAGCCACAACATCAGGTTTATCAAATTCAAATTGTGATGCTGATGTAGGTATCTGCTCTATTCTATAGCCCATAGGGCTGCCGGAATCTTTCACAGGTTTTAACCTCATTGCCTGTTGTGCTTGTGTTGCAGCAGTCCATGGCACCCAACCTGATTCCGGTTTTGGCAGCCAGTTATCATGTGGTCCTTTCATATCCTCCAGCATAGCTTCCAAAGCGGATTGAACCTGTATAGATGTAATTTTTATATTGCCGCTATAATGCTTTAAAGCACTGTTGCTTGTGCCTGATCTTACATATTCATCTCCCTGGTTTTGTATCCAACCCATATCTCCTTTATTAGTTATGCTGCCGAATACCTTTGTGGGTTTGATAAATTTGTTGCCTTCTATATCTTGACCTGTCAAATCCTGGGTAGGCAGTTCACCAAGTCTGTCCAGTCTGCCCTGAGCATT
>DPSW01000286.1:0-1257 GCA_003527145.1 Clostridiaceae bacterium
GGCTTTCTATATATGCAATAGAGCTTATTATCTCATAGGGAATGCCTTCCTCTGCAGATATTTTTTTCAACAGCGTGTCGGTTTCTTCCTTGCTTATGCCATAGTATTTAAAAGGCCCCTCTGAGGCTTTATATGAGTATTTTCCGTCTTCTATAGCAAAGTAAGCCTTTGTGTAGCTTACAGCTTCTCCGGCCGCATCATATGAAACGGACTTTTTCATTATTNNGGCCTTCACCCAATACTTCCTTAATTTTATTCTGGCTTACCTCCAATATATACCATCTGTTTATGAAGCCGCTTTCCTTTCCCTTGAAAATAGGTATCATTTCCATTATCCCGTTCTTGTTTATATCTGAATTCAATATGTAGGATATATCCAGCGATTCACCCTTCAGCGGCTTCTTCCAGGATGAAAATAAACGCATTTTTTCCTTCTCCATACCAAACAGCAGGAATTGAACCTCATCAGCATTTTTATCTAAATTTATGAGCAAAGCTTCCTTTTTCCCGTCTCCATTAAAATCCGAAATGGAGCATTGGAATAATCCTTCATATGCTTTGTCACCAATCTTTACATTGATTCCTTTTCCCTTTGCCACTTCTATCTTCAGGTCTGCCGCCCCATCATTATTTAAATCCCGTTCGGCATAAACCTCCGTCTCCTGATTCCATACCTCTGCAGTATTCTCACAAAACATGGGCGTATACAGCATTGCCGATAGTATTGCTGCAAAAGCTGCGAATTTAATTTTTTTCATTTTTACCTCCTCTATACTATCCTTTGATTCCTGCTAATGAGTATTATACCATTTTTAGACGTGTACGGCCTTATAAATGATTCAAAAATTTAAAAGGGGCAGGTGCGAGACCTGCCCATACATAAGTCCTAAAACTTTCTTTCAAGCTGCTTTCCTATTATGTCTGTTACGGCATCCTTTCCAAAGCCGTCAGGCAAAGTATCCTTAAGCTTCAGCGCTCTTCTTATATACTTCATCGCAAGGCCTTTGGTCCTATCAAGGCCGCCGCTTACCTTTACACATTCCAGAAGGCTTTCGCCGCCATCTTCTTCTATGGCTTCGATGGCTTTGACGGTGGGTCCCTTATATGAGCTTTGCAAGGAGTATATTATCGGCAATGTGAATATCCCCTGCTTTGCATCGCTGAGCAATGGCTTGCCCACAGTTTTTTCATCACCCGTAAAGTCCAAAATATCATCTACGATTTGAAAGGCCATGCCGATATTGCTTCCGATTTTCG
>DPSW01000286.1:1326-4231 GCA_003527145.1 Clostridiaceae bacterium
GAATTTTTGTTCATTTTGATCTATCTCGCTGTCGCATATAAAGGCAATCACTTTTGACAGATCCTTCATCATTTCCACCTCAGCCATATCCGCTACCAGCATAAAAGCTCTGGTAAACAGAAAATCTCCGCAATATACTGCGGTATTTTTACCCAGAGCGGATTGCATGGTTTTAGTGCCTCTCCTTGTCTCTGCGTCATCTACTATGTCATCATGTATCAAGGTGGCCATATGCATTATTTCTATGGAGGTGGCAAGGGGTACGACCGTTTCGCTTTTATAATCGCCGAATGTAGAGCCTATTATAGTAAGAGAAGGCCTAAGCCTTTTGCCTCCGCTTTTTACAAAGTCCTTTAAGGATGCTTCCACCATCTTGCTTCTTGTCTTTAACGTTTTTAAAAGATGCTCCTCAACCTTATTGAGTTCCGTCGCCAAAAAGTCCTTGTTCCCCAAGGTCTATGCACCCCCTATCTTCAGAATCCTCTTTACAGGCTCCACGGTAAATTCAACAGTAAAGCCTATCAAAATTCCTGTTATAACTCCTGATATCAACAGCACCGGGAGATAATAAAAAAGATGAATATTTGATATAACCAGACTTGCAACTCCAATTTGACCTATATTATGAAATACTGCTCCAACGGTGCTTATAGTAGGTATGCTGAAAATATTCTTATGCTTCAGATACATATATGCCATCACAGAGCTGCTCAGAATACCGCCTGCCAAGCTGTAGAGAAAGCTTGAAAGCCCTCCTCCGAAAAGAGAGCTCAGCAATGTCCGCAATACAACTACTATAACAGCCTCCTTGAACCCAAAAAGCATTATGGTAATGAGGCTTATTATATTTGCAAGGCCAAGCTTAACACCCGGCACAGGGACAGGCACAGGTATAGCCCTCTCGATGACATGAAGAACCAAAGCCTGAGATATTAAAATGCTCAATAAAACCATTTTTCTTGTTCTGGTCAAAATAACACTTCCTATTGAGAAACACCATCTACATCGGCCTTTTCATTTCCTTCGATGAATACCTGAACTTTATTGGGCAAGCATACGATGCTCTGACCAACCCTATTGATGACACCGGTTTTCTGACATATTTTATCCGGGCATACTACATCAGATACATAGGCTCCTTTGCTGTCCGCCTTTATATCTATATATCTTCCCTCTTCCAGTTCAATGTGAATCAGCTTTTCACTGCTTAGGTTTCTCATGTCAAGCCTATCATATTCCTTGCCATTTACCGAAATCACTACTGTTTTGTTCCCGGTATCCTTATATAACAGATTCAGTCCAAAATATGATATACCTGCTATCAATACTATCAAAAGCAGCAGTATATCCCCTTTTTTCAACTTCACAATCATCACCGACCTATGTTTCTCTTTATTTAAAGCCTTATATAATTTTATTTTAATATAAGGAAAATTTCAACATTTTCTGTATATTATTCATATATTATCTGAAAAACCCCGTTACCCATTCAACACTAAACTAAACCGCCCTAAGCCCCCGCCCCTATAAGCGGCAGGTTTCAAAGGGCGGTTAAGTCCAGTATGGACTCGGCTAACATTTTGTGAGGGTTACCATCCCCCACAAAATGAAGTCTCGTTCAAGGTAACGGGATAAAACCAATATCAGTCAAAGTACCAATAGCGTTCTCTTGCAAATTTTGTATTGATCCACCATTTCTTTATCCAGGGTATTACGTAATGATCCAGTCCGAAGGTCCTTCCGGCTCCGCCCATCAATGTTATGGCAGCAAATACATACCAAAGTATGTCATAGCCGGCCATAGCAGATAGCACAAAGTTTGCAGTCAGTCCTATGGATGCTATTGATGCAAGGAAAGTGAAAAGTCCTGCTATCAAAGCCAAACCAATCAGTATTTCCATGATCACTACGGAAGTCTGGAACAGCATTGCATTTGGCGCAACCACCGTGTCCATGAACCACTGATATATTGCCGGCGGAGCCGATAATATCGGTGACGGCCCCGCTGCTGCCTGGGAGGCCGCTGAATTCCCTGCCACTTGTATGATCTTAATATTTCCGGGCTGCAGCCATCCTTCATTGACCTTATTAATGCCTTCAATAAGCCATAGTATGCCTACATATAATCTCAGCGGGATAAGCCACAAGGATTGAGTCCTTTGTGCCAAGTGTCCGCCGACGAAGGATCTGCGGTCTTCCATATGGAAGAATTCATGTCTCAAATAATTCCAGATAAGTCTCAACCCGCCTACACCCCAGAGGTAGTGCATATTTACCAGATGCTTCATCATCATGGCGAAGAAACCGGACATCTGAACTCCCATAACCTCTGCGACACAATAATGGCTGCCTACGGAAACCATAAAGCCATGAGTATTCAGCTGGAATTTTTCTTTTTCCTTCTTTTCAATGTCTGCAATTATGTTCTTAGCTGCACATGCTCCTGTCTGAATTGCAGTCTCAACTATCTGAGGTATGGGTTTCCCGTTTATTTCGTAGTAAGCATTGTCGCCTACAGCATATACATTTTCTTTGTCGACAGTCTGCAGATAATCGTTTACTTGCACTCTGCATCTCTTGCCTTCAGTAAAGCCTGTATCTACGCAAAATGCATTGCCCTGAACACCGCAAGTCCAAATCAGCGTATCGGTTTCCATCCTGGTGCCGTCTTTAAGCTCGATGCCGTCTTCATCAGCTTTGACGATTGCCGCACCTGTAAGAACCTTAACACCCTTTTTCTCCATAAATCTCTTGGCTTTTGCCTGGAGATTCGGCTTTAAAATGGGAAGTATGTTGGGCATAGCTTCAACATTATATAAGGAAACTTCGGATTCGGGAATATCGTGCTGCGCACAGAGAAGCTTTTTCCACTCCATGAGCTCCCCTACGACTTCTACACCTGTAA
>DPSW01000025.1 GCA_003527145.1 Clostridiaceae bacterium
GTTCTATGATTAGCCTCAGGTGCCAAAGTAGCAGTAGTTGACCAAACACCACTACTGCGATCTTGTTGCTGACCATCATATCTTTTTAATTGTTCTAAGTATCGCTGTGCAATATATGCAGCTTTCGTTTGATTGTCGGTTGCTAATGTGCCTTTTGTAAACTGTATATAACTGGCCGCTATGGCTAATAACGCTACACTTAGTACTATCGNNTCGGATCCAAGCACTGTTCGGTTTGCATTTTGTCTGTTTCTATATCTATGGATGAGTTCAGCAGAAAATAAGACTGACAAAACATAGCCTATTACGAGCACAATATTAAGAGCTATCCTTGACCAAGTAGGGACAATCTCCAGGGCATCAGTAACCTGTAAGCTTATAAACATACCGGCAATTGGTATATATAAGGCTGGTACCGCTATCATCACCCATGTTTTTTCTGCTTTGGATATTTCAATTATACGCATTATCATCATACCTCAAGTTTTTAGTAAATCCTTATTTCGATAATTTACAGACTTTCCCTCTTTAAATCGACAACTGGAATGGTTAAATTATCGTTATTTTCTTGTTGTTCTATGAGAGGATTTTATACCCTCTCCTTTCCTATAAGACAAACAGCATTCTAAAAGCTAATGATATAATCCAGAATAAAGTCATGAAACTGGTGAAGATATAAAGCCCACAGTGCTTTTTAAAGAACTGCGGGCTATTTGACGTTTCTCTTTTTTGTTATGGTTTAATTACAACTATACACTCAATCGAAAGCTCGATGCCTCCATAATGCTAAATCAAGACTATGNNAAAATACCATTATCTAAAGCCTCCAGACCTGTAATTCTAACTCTTGAATTTCCCCAATCAAGCGGTTCTATAAGGGCCGGTATCGAATGGCCAGTATAATCTATTGTTTCAAATACCCAAGTCAGTCCAGTAACGGGTATATATTGTTTCTTATCCTCTATCTCACTCGATCCGGACCATGCTAAGTGTCCTTTTTTCCCCATAAAACACAACTCAATAGATTCTTCTACTCCCATAATTAGTTTCAGTGGCCCTTGTCCGGAGGGAAGAGATAAACTATTTTCTTTTGAAGAGACTACCCAAAGTTCTTCTAGACTTTTAAAATCATCTACTACTCGTATCTCGACATCATCACAAGCATTATATGTGCTATTTAGCTGACCAGCTGATAAATACTTTGCCAACTCGTCATTAATCTTGACACATACGTGGATGGAATAAACACCTGGCAAATGAGGTTTAAACATAATTGCGTGTGGCGGATTGCATTTTTTGAAGCTAGTATTGTATTCCGTTGTGTTTGCATCAAAATCTTTAGACGCCAATATTGGCATCTCATCTACATCGTCAGTATTTAAATGACCTCTAAATAAGAATATGTTATAAGGGCATATATTTTTATTAGTTGAGTTTCTATAGATTGGGTTAATGAGTTTTCCTTGGCTATTATACGCATAAACGAAAATACAAGCTTCAGCGGTTTTTAATAATACCATGGGTGGTGGGGATATTTTTTCAAATCTTTGTTCAGCTTCCTTTAAATATAAAGTGAGCTTCTTAGGGAGAACAACAATTTTATTTGGAATGAGCTCGCTTGCATTAATACACTCCAATTTTTCATTGAAACTTGGAGCTACTACTTCTTCCTTTAATTCTTTGCTAACNNTCTCTAGCACTTTTCAACAGTTCATCTTTATCTGTACGTGATGACTTTGGAATTTTAAACGGTCTAGTTTTCACTTAATCCATCCGCCTCCACATTACTTGTACTAAATATCTTTAAAATGTCTATTCCCCAATTATTGGAAAACCCCTTTAAGAGCAAATAATCACTCAATAATCATTTTTGATATATATCACTTGCAATCTGCTTCAAAAAACCAACTTTATTATTCAATCGAACGTGTGTGCTATAATAAAAATTGATACTATTGATATGCAATTTTCGAAGGAGGTGGTTTTTTATGCGGACTAGTGACATCCAAAAAGTTGCCATTTATGTCAGGGTCAGCACGGAAGACCAGCAAGAACGTGGTACTATAGAAGCTCAACTTGAATTCGCATCTAAATACTGCGATCTGCATCAACTCCCAATATACGGATGGTACAAAGATGACGGCATAACAGGTACACTTCCTTTAGAAGACCGCCCAGAAGGCGCTAGGATGCTCCAGGATGCGCGTAGTGGTCTGTTCGATATAATACTCATCTACCGCTTAGATCGTTTTGGCAGAAGCGCTAGAATTATCCTTAATGGTGTACATACCTTTGAGCAGATGGGTATCAAAGTACGTTCAATGACAGAGCCATTTGATACAGGCGATCCTAGTGGTCGCTTCCTCCTCACCGTCCTGGCCGGCGTAGCCGACTTAGAACGTGATAATATACTTGATAGAATGTGGCATGGTGCAAACCGGGCTGCTCAACAGGGTAAATGGTTAGGCGGTATAGTTCCATATGGATATATGAACCAAGATGGATTTCTCGTTGTTAATAATACCCCGTTACTTAACTTTGACATGTCTGAAGCTGATATAGTTCAGCTAGTTTATAAACTTACCACGGAACAAAAAATGTCCACGATAAAAATCGCGGATTATTTAAATGCGCTCAACATTCCTCCCAGATATACAATAGATGGCCGGACAATATCAAAAGGTAAACGCCAGGGATCCACAGCAGGCAAATGGCTGCCTGGCCGGATCCGAAACATGCTTGTTCAAACTACCTATATGGGCATCCATCAGTATGGTAAGCGTACTAAAAAGAAGCGGGATATCATCGAACGTGAAGTTCCCGCCATTATTTCACGAGAGATTTGGGAGCATGCCCAGGTGGTCCTTAAAGAAAATCAGATAGAAGCGATGCGTAATGCTCAACA
>DPSW01000424.1 GCA_003527145.1 Clostridiaceae bacterium
TTTATAAAAAACGTGATTGCCTATTCTTGTCACATAGGTTTTATTCTTTACTATCCAACTTCCGGCAGACTTGGCCGGGTTGAAGAAATATGTGCAGCTTCCCACAGGTTTCGATCCGCTTAACGCTTCCTTTGCTGCGGCAATACTGTCAGCATCCGGAGTATTGTATATTGTTCCTTCTGCCACAGGACTGAATTGAGGTATGCCCTGATAATATTCGAATATTACACCTTTTACGGTATTNNCGGCAACTTTACCCTTATAGGACTCAGCACCTGCTTCTGCGTTTATTATGCGAGACAACCAGTAAATATCCGCAGACATTTCCTGTGTACTGCTTGTCCCTCTTGAAGGCGTTGCAGCAGCTATAGCGTTACCATTGGAGTAAGATAATTTTGTTTGAGTTATTGGTCCGGCAATACCGTCAGGTGTTAAAGCATTTGCCTTTTGAAAGCCTATAACTGCGTTATAGGTTTTGGAACCAAATATTCCATCAGCGCTGCCTGCAGAAAATCCCTTATTATTTAAGCTTGCCTGCAAGTTTGCAACCGAGGCCCCCCGGCTTCCAATTTGCAATGTAGAATTTATCTCAGCCATGCCGAGTTTCAGTAAAGTCCAGTAACCAGTGATTCCGTCTGCTGCAAGCCCATTTTTGCTTTGAAAATACATTACGGCGCTTTTAGTATTGCTTCCGTAAACGCCATCAGGAGCGGCACCTGTATATCCCCAATTCTTCAGCTTGGTTTGAATAGTATAAACTTCGCTTCCTCTGGAGCCTGGTTTTATCAGTGAATCTGCATTTACACCCATTGAAAGCATAGATATGCATCCAGCCATGATTGCACAGGCTGAAATTTTTTTCAATATTCTTTTCATAAGTATTACTCTCCTTCTATATTCGCTTCCGAAGTTAGCTGACGGGTTCGGGAAAGAAGGCTCCCTACCAAGATATTTCTCGGACTAACCCCTCTATTTGGTTCCTCCGTACCCGGCATCACCGGGATTCAGCTTAGTGTAGTTTACATAATATTTATTATAGACTGTATGTCCAACTTTGTCAAAATTTCTGTCCATTCAACACTGTTTGAGTAATACCAAGCTTTGAAACAGTTTTTAAAAATATATATCCATATATTTCATCTTTCCTATATATGTAGGTTTTGCTGCATTATGTTAATTTAAATAAAAAAATGATGCTTACCGCATCATTTTTGCTCCCTTTATTACATTTTTTAATAAAACCGCTGTTGTGACAGATCCAACACCGCCCGGAACAGGAGTAACATAAGAAGCTTTATCTAGGACAGCTTCAAAATCTACATCTCCGCACAGCTTGCCATTCTCATCAACATTTATGCCTACATCGATTACTGTGGCGCCCTCCTTTATATATTCCGCTCCAATGAACCTTGCCTTGCCTATTGCAGCAACGACAACATCAGCACTTGCTGCAGCCTCCTTCAAATTTTCTGTTTTGGAGTGGCAAATCATAACAGTTGCATCTTCCTTCAAAAGCATCATTGCCAATGGCTTTCCTACAACCATACTTCTGCCCAATACGGCAACTCTTTTACCTTTAATATCAATATTGAAATGCTTTATTATCTCCATCACAGCAGCCGGTGTACAGGGCGAATAGCCTTCCAGATTTCCCTCGAAAACCTTGGCTAAATTAAGAGGATTCATGGAATCCACATCTTTGTCAGGGCTTATTATATGCTTTATTATGCTTTCGTTCAGATGTTTGGGCAATGGCCTGAATATCAGAATACCATGAATGGATGTGTCCGCATTCAGCTCTTTAATAAGCCTTATAAAGCTGTCCATATCAATATCTCCGGGACATTCATGCACCTTGCCTGTTATTTCCACCTTCTCGCAATTTTTTAAGATGCCTTTTTCATAGGCGATGTCATCTTCTCTTTTCCCTACCCTGACAATCGCTAAAGCAGGGTTTATTCCTTTATCCTTAAGATCCAGACTGTCTTTTTTTATACTTTCCAAAAAGATTTTTGCTGCTTCTCTGCAATCCAGTACCTGTCCCATATATACGCCTCCGTCTTACTTTATTTTTTCACTGCTCCAATTTTTTAATGCTTCTTTCACCGATCTGGCCATTTCTTTTGAAAAATCTGCACCGGTTTTAAAAGCATAGTGCAATTGTCCCATATTATCTGCGTCATATTTGTTCTCCGCCTTGAAGCGTTTTTCTATATCTTTAAATGTCTCTTTAAAATTTTCTTTATACAAATCAGAATAGCTATCAGTATGTACAATATATTTTTTATCGAATCTTTCTCTTTTAACCCTGTTGTAACCTGCGGGANNCATCCCGACAGGGAATACCCATTTAGGCAGATTAAGAAGCTCTCTGTGGGTTTCATAGTTTTCCATTATATCGCCTATATAGCATGAACCTATGCCCAGCGCTTCACCTGCTATCACTGCATTCTGGGCTGCTATGATCGCATCGCATGATGCCAGCAGCAGATTTGCTTCGGTTGGCCCTTCAAAATCTATTCCTTTTGATTTGCAATATGAATGTACATCGGAATGAACATAATAGTCATACCATCTCTGGTAATCAGCCAAAAAAACAAGCACTAACGGCGCATCAGCTATAAAAGGCTGATCATCACAGGTTTTGCTCAATATCTTTTTTTTATTTTGATCCTCTATATTGATTATAGAATAAAGCATCATATTTCCAGCAGTCGGGGCTCGAAGTGCGGATTTTATAATCTCATCTTTAATGTCTTGGGGTATTGGCTTATCTTCATAAGCCCTAACAGATTTTCTTGAATAAATGATTTCAAGGGTTGAATTCATATATTTCATCCTCTCAATATTATAATTATTAAATATTCAATAATATCTGTTTAATATAATACTATATTTTGGTTATTATCACAAGAAACTGAGTGTTGTNNCTCATTGCACACTCCAGGATAACATCTGCATGTTCTCTAGATATAGGCCTTTCATCATATTTTCTTAAAGACATCCTGTTCATTATCACATCAACAACATTATTCATTATATATACCCCCTAAACTATTATTCTACTATTCTACACAAACCTATTCAATCCTTCTGCGTTAACACACATCAATAGATGAGTTCTTTGATCACCCTCAAGAAATTCCCATGTGCTATTTTTTCGATATCTGTTCCGCTGAAGCCCCTTGACTTCAAGCCTTCCAGCACCGCTCCTCCGTTTCTTACATCTTCAAGGCCTTCTACACCTTTGCTTATTTTTTCATCAGAGCCTAATGAACCGCTCCTCAAAAAATCACAGAAGTCAAAGCCTATCCCCACTGCTTCCAATCCGGCTACATTTACAAAATGTTCAATGTTGTCCAGATAGCAGTTAATATGCGGCTTACTCCTATGCAGGAATTCTCCGCAGGCATTTACCCCTATTACGCCACCGGATTTGGAAATGGCTATGGCCTGCTCGTCGGTGATATTTCTTCTATGGGGTAAAATAGCCTTGGAGTTTGAATGAGAAGCAATCATCGGTTTTTTCCATATTTCGGTTACATCCCAGAAGCTCCTCTCATTAAGATGGGATACATCAAGGATCATCTCAAGATCATCCATAAGCTTTATAGCTTTCTCACCTAACAAAGTAATGCCTTTAGAGCCACTCTCTACGGCTGCACCGGCTGCAAGGTGATTTTCCTCATTCCATGTCAGGCTGGCATGTTTGAAGCCCAGGTCATATAAAGTATTGATTTGCTCAATATCTCCTTCTATTCCGCTTAAGCCTTCAATCCCCATAACAGCAAAAAAACGACCTGCTTTTATTGCTGCTTCTATTTCTCTATAGGATTTTACAAAATCAATGGGAGCGTCCTTTTTTCTTAAATCTCTGATCTCTTCCATTACACCGCCTATTTCTCTCCACAAATATCGAACTGGGTCAACTTTTTTATCTGTTCTTGTATATACTACAAAAATTCCGCCTGATATCTTTCCTTCTTGAAGCTTGGGAAAGTGTGTAT
>DPSW01000152.1 GCA_003527145.1 Clostridiaceae bacterium
GCGTCTGCCAGTTCCGCCACTCCGGCCAACTGCTCGGCTATCACCGTACAGCGACAAATATAATTATATATGTTTTATCCCCAATCGTCAACAACAATTTTATGAAATATAAAAAAATCCTGAATTGGAGGCTCTAAAAGACTCCGCTGTATTTTATTACCATGCCCTCAAGATTATCATTTTCGCTTATGATGATCTCCTCAGCATTCAGCTTTTCCATAATATATTTTGTTATAAAAATACCTGCAGGTATGATATCGGCTCTTTCTTTCTGCAAGCCTTTTACAACATACCTTTCTTTAACCGACATAGCCTTCTAGTTTTCAAAAATTTTGTTTAAAAATTCTCTGGCTAATATAGTATTGTGAACTATCTCCCAATCATATACTTTCATTTGATGGAAAATCGAAGCCGCAGTTGTCGCGGTACCGCCAATAGCCACTATTCTGCCTATTTTCTTATTTTTCAAAAAAGATAAAGCGTCCCTAAACAAAAGATCCAGATTTTTTTCCAGGGCATTTATATCTGATTGATGGATCGGATTTGTTTTGATAAACTTTTCCGTCATCCTGACGGCTCCTGCATTAATACTCGCAGAATAAAGGATATTCTCACCTTCGCTCAACACCAATTCAGTGCTTCCGCCTCCAACATCTATAACAAGAAGGTTTTCACTCTTCCCGAGGCCATAGGATGCTCCAAACATGCCTATCGCTGCTTCCTCTTCTCCATCTAAAACTTTTATGGTCAAACCGGTTTCATTTTTCACCTTTTCCAGGAAATCTTCTCTGTTGCCTGCATCTCTTATAGCGCTGGTAGCAGCTATTGTAATCCTTTCCGCTCCAAAGTCTTCCGCTTTTTTCATAAAATATTTGATCGCTTCAATGTTTTTCTGCATCGCTTTTTCGGTAAGCAAGCTTGAATGTCCCATATCTTTGCCTATCCTGGTCGTAATAACTTCTTTAGTCTTTCGCTTGAAATTACCTCCTACAACCTCACATAACATCAATCTTATAGAATTAGTTCCCAAATCTATTGCGGCAATTTTACTCATACGAATCTCCTTTATGTTAGTTTTTAAAAACAATACTGTCAGCATAACTGACAGTATCATTGATTATATAATTTTATCTCTGGGCAATGTCTCCCTTGCGGCTATAACCGCCGCTTCTCTTTGACTCTCTATTCTTCATAAATTCCTGAAGCCTTTCCTCGCTCTCCTTCATGAATTTCGAAAGCCTATCCTCAAAGCTTCCGTTCTGGGTCTTCTTAAATTCTTGCTGCCAGTCTATTTCAACAGGCTTTGTGGACTTTTTAATCGTCTGGGCCTGCTTGATCGACAGATTTATCTTTCCGTCTCGGTCTATGTTCAATACCTTCACTCTGACCGATTGTTTTTCTTTTAGATAGCTGTTTATATCTTTTATATACGTATCAGCAATCTCTGAAATGTGGACCAGTCCGGTTTTCCCCCCCGATAGTTGAACAAAAGCACCAAATTTGGTTATATTGGCTACAACTCCATCAACTATCATACCTTCCTCTATAGGCATACTGAAAAAATTCCTCCTTTAATTTGCAATGGGTGATAATTAAAAATAATTTCCAGAAGATATTAGAAAAAAATTACTATAACTAATTACCCCCTTCTTGCAAATTGACATCAGNNNGGCTGCTTTCTCGATATACTCCTTAGTTGAAGTATCCTTAAGCATGTCCTGCAGCTTTTGATTCTCTTTTTTGGCTGTTTGAATTTTCCCGGATATCTCCTGCTGTGATTTTTTCAGCCTGTATATGGTGACTTGCTGGCTGGCAATGGTGAAGGCAGCATAAAGAATAAATATAAACGCAAAAAAATTAGTCCATATTATTTTCTTTTTTCTTTTACTCTTCATAATGCCTATCCTCCCAAATTTCTATAGCCGTTGTTCATCCTCTTTATGATTATCCCTTTTAATTATCAGTTTATAATATTTCTTCGCATCTCTCAATAGTTTTTTAGGCAATAATGCTTTTTTCTTAGTTTTTATTATTTTTGTTTTCAAATATTCCCTTATCTTGGAAAAAGGGCGTACAATAAAATACCATAAAAACCTTAAAGGCAAAATTATCAAACGGCTCCCTCTTTTTACTGCAGCTCTTATGGATTGAAGTATATAGGAAAATAACGCTGCTGCTATTTTGCTGATTATTTTTTCATATAAAAAGAAGCCGACGACGAAGCCTATAAAAACATAAATCCTCAAATCGCCATAATTGCTGGAGAATATGGCCCATACTGCTATCATAAGGGTCATCAGCAAAAACAATATATCCCAGAGGGAAGTGATCATCCCTTTTGTTCTGTGGACACCCTTGATCACCCTGTACATATCATACGCTAGTCCGATTATTATCCCGCCATATACAGTAATAGAAAAAACGTAAACTTGAAAATGTACTGTCTCCATAGGAAAACCTCCATTACTGCAGCGTACTTTTTATTTGAAGAGACTCTTAAAAAACCCTCTTTCGTTCTTGTATGCTCCCTTTGATTCATATGCTATCGAGTGTACAAGGCCTTTGATCGACACATTTCCATCATTGACATCCAGGCTGCTGATGCGCAAATCCTCGCCTTTTATCACAAGCTCTCCCATTTGTGTGCTCACAATCACATTGCTTTCATCAAAGCTGCCTACATCCGTAACTCCGCTTATATTAAGCTTTTCCCGGCTTTCAAGAGTGATATTATGGTGTTTGGCTTTTATGCCTTTAATATCTTCCATATATAGACCTCCTGCACCTGCTAAAATAGAGAACTTTATTCATTTATATGCGGGATCAACCATAATATGTGTCTTAACCTTCCAAAATCCTGTACATTTCCTTGGCTTCATCCTTGGCTGCCTTTTCGTTTATGCTCAGGACTTCTGCTCTTANNCCGCTCCGGGCTTTGATATCTTTCCGTTGAGATATATCTTATCCCCCTCGCAGGCTTCCTTGGCGACAGTCCTTCTCTTTATCAATCTTGATACTTTAAGGAATTTATCCAATCTCATATATTTTCCTCCTTAGAATAGAACT
>DPSW01000281.1 GCA_003527145.1 Clostridiaceae bacterium
GGCAGGTGGATTTTTCTACCTGCCCAATTATATTATGGAGGTGATCAACTATAAGTAACAATAAGGATGTTCAAATCAACGAAGATATAAGAGATAAAGAGGTAAGAGTAGTTGATGTTAATGGAGAACAGCTTGGGATAATGTCTTCCAGGCAAGCTCTTGAAATTGCCGCGGAAAGAGAATTAGACCTTGTTAAGATAGCTCCGCAGGCTAAACCGCCGGTATGCAAGATAATGGACTATGGCAAATTTACTTTTGAACAGAGCAAGAGAGAAAAAGAAGCTCGCAAAAACCAAAAAGTTGTTAACATCAAAGAAATAAGATTTTCTCCAAAGATAGAGGAACATGATCTTAATGTAAAAGCAAAAAATGCTCAAAAGTTTTTACACGATGGTGACAAGGTTAAAGTGACCATAAGATTCAGAGGCAGGGAAGTAGACCATGTAGCATACGGTGAAAAAGCCCTGGAACGTTTTTATGAAATTTTGAAGGATTATTGTGTTATTGAAAAACCGGCAAAACTGGAAGGTAAAAATCTTTCTTTAACTTTAGCGCCTAAACAATAGTAGAAAAGGGAGGACTTTGTAATGCCAAAAATGAAAACCCATAGAGCTTCGGCAAAAAGATTCAGCTTTACTAAATCAGGAAAAGTAAAAAGAGCTAAGGCTTTTAAACAACATATTTTGACTAAGAAAACTTCGAAGAGAAGAAGGAATCTTAGAAAAACAGGCTATGCCAGCCCAGCTGAGGCAAAGATTATCAGAAAATTAGTACCATATAAATAATTCCATAAGGAGGCAGCATTAACATGGCAAGAGTAAAAAGAGCGGTAAATGCCCATAAAAAACGTAGAAAAACATTGAAACTGGCTAAGGGTTATGTAGGTGCCAGAAGCAAAAAATATAGAATAGCCAATGAAACGGTTATCAGAGCATTAAGATTTGCTTATATAGGGAGAAAGCTCAGAAAGAGAGATTTCAGAAAGCTATGGATAGCAAGAATAAATGCAGCAGCTAGAAACAATGGATTATCCTATAGCAAATTCATAAATGGACTTAAGCTTTCAGGCATTGAGATAAATAGAAAGATGCTTTCTGAAATGGCGATTAATGACGAAGCAGGCTTTGCCAAATTGATCGATATAGCTAAAGAAAAAATAAATGCATAAAAGACCGAAAGGTCTTTTTCATTTTTAAGACTTTGATCTTATTTTGGCATATAGGATCAAGATTGAAATGTTTAGTGGAAAAGTTTAAAATATATATAATTATTAACAAACTGAGGACCTAGGAATATTTATTATGAGTATTATGAATTATATTATTACAGAGCATAAAAGACGTCTGTAAGAGGTGAAAGATATTATAAAGTTGAGCTTTCTTAAAAAGTCAATTAACGCATCACCGTCACAAATTTTAGTCATAGGCTTTGCTGCTATAATATTGTCCGGGGCTATTCTTTTAAACCTACCGATGGCTTCGAAAGATGGAAATAGTGTTGGCTTCATAAATGCTCTTTTTACAGCCACATCTGCTGTTTGTGTGACGGGTTTGGTTGTCGTAGATACTGCTACACATTGGACCCCTTTTGGTCAGGTGATTATAATTGCATTAATACAAATTGGCGGGCTGGGCTTCATGACCATGTCAACTTTATTATCGCTGCTTGTTGGGAGGAGAATAACACTAAGGGAAAGAATTATGATGCAGGAAGCCTTAAACCTGGATGAGCTTGAAGGCTTGGTCAGGCTGACTAAAAGCATTATTATAGCCACCTTTACAATTGAAGCTGCAGGAGCCNNCGTGATGTATTCTACAGTTTTTGTTCCTGAGTTCGGAATGAAGAAGGGTATGATCATGGGGCTTTTTCATTCCGTTTCAGCTTTCTGCAATGCCGGTTTTGATTTGATAGGCGGATTTAAGAGTTTTAGCCCATATGTAAATAATGCTGTCATCAACTTTACCACAATACTGTTGATCATAATCGGCGGGTTAGGATTTACCGTTTGGATGGACATATATAACAACAGGAGCTTTGGAAGATTATCTCTTCACAGCAAGGTGGTTTTGAGCGTAACCGGATTTTTAATCACTGTCGGAGCATTATTCTTGTTTATGATTGAATATAATAACCCTGCCACGATGGGGGGCTTACCTTTGTCAGGAAAGATTCTTTCCTCTCTGTTTCACTCTGTGTCTCCAAGAACTGCAGGTTTTAATACAATTGATAATGCCGCCTTTACTTCATCATCTAAATTTTTGACCATAATATTGATGTTTATCGGAGGTTCTCCATGTTCAACNNCTTTTCCTCACTGTAGTATCTGTAATCACAGGGCGCGAAGATGCGGAGGTTTTTGAAAAAAGGATTTCCAAAACCATTGTTTATAGGGCTCTCGCTGTTACTGCTGCAGGCTTGTTTATTGTCACAGGCGTAACTATGATTCTATCCATCGCTGAGAATGCGGATTTCCTTACTCTTATGTATGAATCTGCCTCTGCTTTTGGAACCGTTGGATTAAGTTTAAATTATAGTCCGAATCTTTCCCTTATTGGCAAACTAATAGTATCTGCAACGATGTTTTCAGGAAGAGTAGGACCTCTGACTTTGGTAGTGGCACTGGCTCAAAGAGCATCCAGGCATAAAAGCAATCTAAAGTACCCAGAAGATAAAATATTGGTGGGCTAAGGAGGTTAATAATGAAACAATTTGTTGTTATCGGAATAGGGCGTTTTGGCGGCGCTCTTGCAAAACGACTATATGATATAGGACATGAGGTGTTGGCTGTTGATATGGATGAAGAATTGATCCAGAAGATATCGGATAAGGTCACTCACGCTATTGCTGCCGATGCCACAGATGAAAGCGTACTACGCTCCCTGGGGGTAAGAAATTTTGATGTCGGCGTCGTTGCAATAGGCGATGATATTCAGTCAAGCATAATAACTACCTTAATGCTTAAAGAAATGGGCTTGAAATATATTGTCGCAAAGGCTCAAAATGAGGTACATGCCAAGGTATTAAAAAAGCTTGGCGCCGATAGGGTCGTCTTTCCCGAAAGAGATATGGGCATAAGGGTAGCTCACAATCTTATTGCTACAAATATACTCGATATAATTGAGTTATCGCCGGATTATAGCCTCCTTGAATTCGAAGTATTTCCCTCATGGATTGGAGAAAACCTAAAAGACCTGAACCTGAGAGCAAAGTATGGCATTAACGTTTTAGCGATTAAAAATAATAATGACAACGGAAGCATAAATGTTTCTCCAA
>DPSW01000177.1 GCA_003527145.1 Clostridiaceae bacterium
CTTTGGCCTTATATGTGTAAGCAGAAGCCCCCAGAGCGAGAGCCCCGCCTATGCCGCCTTTATAGCAGACATTGTAGGAATATGGGATATCCTTGAGTTTTTCTATATTGGTACCATAGCTTATAGTTACATCCCTTCCCTGATCATCCTTTGTGCGTACTATATATATCCCTTTTTTATCCATAGGACCAACAGAGGCCACATCAAAACTCACTGATCCTCCCCATTTGTATTCTACGTCAACTCCCACACCCAAAACCCTGACACTGCCTTCAATTTTCTTCGTGGATAATCCGGCTTTGTAGCCTGCAATGGTTTCTCCTCCTACGAACCAAACATAATCAGGTATCTTAAGCTTTGCATTGATAGAGCCTTTTATCTCATGACTGCTTATGCCGAAATAGGCGTCGGCTATCAGTATATCGAGTATATTGAGATCCGCGCTTATGTATCCGCCGCTGAAATCAAAGTGCCCCACGATGTCTCCCACATCTATAAAATAGATATACCCGTCTCCTTCAAGATCGATGCCGGAGCAACTCAAGACCGCTTCAATATTCCTAAGCCCCACCAATGTATATCCCTTTATTCTCGCATGGTAGGTTAATAAATCCACAATATCCGCCCTTACTGCGATGCTGGAGCCGGTGGGCAAAATACCATAACGCAGCGAGTCCATCATGGACTTCAGCCCGTATATTCCTCCCCCAATGCTCTCAAAAGCCAGTCCTGTGCTTCCTATGGGCTTGGGCAGCTTACCATAATTATTCTTAAACTCGAAATAATCAGGATACAGATTCTTGTCAAAAGCCATTGTGGCATTTATATCTAAAAGTTTAAGCTGGGGATTTTCTGCTTGGGTCTTAAAGCCATAGGCCCCTTTTATGGTATTTATAAAAAATGTTATATTGGCGGTCTTCTTGGTCATATAATCCTTGGACTGAAACCCTCCCATCTTCCAGCGAGGAAATGGTATTTTAATCTCTGTGTCGATATTTATTTTCTTATTTGTTATGCTCATATCCTTTATATCTGATTCCATAAAGCCTGTCCCAATACTTGTAAGAAAGTTGAAGTATTTGTTCTCAAGCTGCAGTATCCCATCAATCTTGACTTCCCCACTTTTTTGTATCTTAATTTCTTTTACCAGTATAGGGAAGTATCCTACATAAAGTATGCTGATGTCATCCATATAGCCATCTTCATCCTTTATGACGGCATTTGCCGAATCAATATAAAAGTGGCCCTTTTTCAAGGCTATATCCATGCTTTTACCCATAAGCGCCGACTGCATGTAAAGCTCGCCGTTTCCTTTTACTATGAAGCTGTCTCCGCTTTTGAATACAGATAGTGTATTGTCTCCATAACCTTTGTAATATATGTCATTATTTATGGCAATAGTATCACCGTAGATATCGAAGCTTGTATCGGATACGCTTCTCACCTTGCCCCTGATAATGAGCACAGCACTGCTTTTATCGCCGGCACTGAGCTGAGATTCATTTTCATAAAGCACGGCATTTTGAACTCTTTTACCACCGATGTTTTCCTCTTTTATTACCATAATTCCATAGTTTCTGGATTTATACTTCACATCCGAGGTCACTGTTATATATTGTCCTAAAGTATAGTCCAGCATATCGTCTTTATGGTTTATTACNNTTTATTACGAGCTTGTACGTTCCGGTGTTTAAACCTTTTGCGACTTTTATGCGTATTTGGCTGTCGCTGACAACAGTTATATCGGACTCACCAAGATAGTGGACATCACCTTTAGACATATTTACCAGGCTCATTTCATAGCTGCTTTTATCCTTAAGCCTTTCGAAACCATAGCCAATAAGCTGTATGGCATTATCCTCATCCTCATAATAAAGGTTGCGGGGCACAATATCTGTATAACCTATATCGGAATTATCATTTTCAAAACCCGGAATGATGATGAACTTCTTTATATTCTTTATCTCCCTGTCCAAAGAGCTAATACGTATCATATACTGCAGTACCCTCAGCTTCTGGGTATTCAATGCTTTTACCTTCCAGGCAGCAGCCGCCTTTTGGCCGACAGATATTCTGTACAAATATTGGCTGCTTTGGTGACCCTCTACAAGCTCCAAGCCATCAGGGAGAATTAGCTCAGCATTGATGCCCGCTAGCTCTGATGAGTTTTCAAGGCTGTTATCCAGCTCCATCATAATATCAAAGGGATTATTTTCATATATGTCTCCTTTAATATTCAGCCTGGCGGGAGCCATAACATTGATGCTGAAGGTATCTCCGCTGCTACTGTCGGATATGCTGCCCAAGCCGTAGTAAGTTTCAAATTGCATGGTTTTACCCGGCTCCAATGCTTTAGGTTCCCAATAAAGTGCGGCTGCCGAATCTGCACTCTTATAATCATTAAGTGATGAACCTATATTCCGCTCCGGATTTACGGAATAATCCCATTTGGTAGAAGACAATGAACTCCAATGAGCTATGGTCAGGCTGTCAGGCTCTGTATTGCCCCAGCCCTTTAAGAAGCCGTAAGACACAACCTTTGGGCTGTCCACAGAGTCTGTACATCTCCAATATACGGGAATATCACCTCCCGAGACTTTAGTCTCATAAGAGATATCTGTATTGCCATCCAGTGAAACGCTGCAGCCGTCGTTGCTTCCCAGCATCATATCCAGGAGGATCCTTGTTCCTACCATGCTGCTTTTGGTACCGTTGTTTGTGATGGAATAGCTTATTTTCACATTGCCTACATCGCTGCTTTTAATATTATCCGTAAGCTCCAGCTTCTGCGTAACTATTATATCTCCTATTCTCCAACTGGAGGTATTCTTCATTCCCTCCGCCTTCGGAGCTGTTACCAGGCCTCCGTCTATTACTATCCCATTATATGAATTGCCGTATATGTAGTCCTTCCCATCAATTCTGAAGGTGGTAAAGGTTGTATCCGGAATACCTTTCGAAAAAAGCAAAGGTACATTGTCATCCTCCGGCCTTTGGGGAGACCCCTGCGCAGTTTTCACCGCAAACCTTCCGTCCTCCTTGCTTACCAAAAGCTCAACTATATTGTTTTTGATGGATTGCACTTCCGGCACTCCTTCCGCACTTACTTCCAACATAAAATTGCCAAGAATGCCTAAACTCCAAACTGCAAGCATTAAAGCTGCTTTTAATCTTCTGCTCATCATCTCACCCCCTACTCATTTACATATGCCTGTATGGTTTTTATCCTTCTTTCCCTATCCTGTACAAAGAATGTATACCAATTATAGGCCTCAAGCCTTACAGTTCCTCCGGGAGCAGCAATATATCCTTCGGTCTTGAAATAGGCCTGGGTCCTCTTGCCCTTATCCCACTTTATTTTTAAGCTTCCCTCGTTGCCAAAGGCACTCACTTTAACATCCCTTTTATTCAAAATTACGCTTTCTCCTTCGGCAACCTCATCATTGAGGAGAAGCACCAACTCGCCGGGGCTCAGTACCTTTACTGTTCTCGTCGCTTCATTGCTATTACCCACTGCATCAGATACCTTGTATTTAAAAATATATATTCCCGCTACAGTTGTATCAACGCTTCCTTCTACAATGACCTGAGTTGATATATCTCCGTCAACATTGTCAATAGCAGTATATCCTTGTTCGGTATAAGCTTCATCCTGAAAAAGCGTTACATAAGACGATCCCTTAAGTGTTATGATGGGCATATCTGAATCTATATTTTTTACCTCTGCCTTTATCTCGGCGATGTTTCCTGCTTCATCTCTTACTCTGAAGGTAAATTCCCCATTCCTGTAAAAGACCCTCTTAGCCGAACCGCCATTGTTCAAAATTTTGGAACCCTCTTCTGCTTTCAGAGTTACCTCTACAGGCTTGTTTGTCATCTTAGTATTGCTGTATTCCAACGATACCCGGGGAGGAGTCTTGTCAATCCAGTTAACAACTGCTGTCTTTGAGCCTTTGTTCCCTGCCTCATCTTCAAACTCAAATACAAATTCTCCGTTTTGAGTGAATATGTATTCCGCCTTACCGTTGTTGGTCAAAATCCTCGCGGGCTCGTTCAAGACCAGAACCGCCCTTACATTGCTATTTGTAAAGCTGCTGGGAGTATATATTATTTCTGCTGTTGGCCTCTCCCTATCTATATAGTTTACATCATATGATTTTGTAGTCTTATNNAATTGACTTATTCCCGCTGCATATATAGGTAAACCCATTCTCGGAGGGAATGACATTATCCGGCTCCATGTTGTGAATTACTTCTTTAACCTCAATATTATCGCTGTAGCTTACTGTAATGATAACATTCTCCCTGGTGGCTCTTACAATGTCTGCCAGTATTTGAAGCTTGGGCGCCTCCTTATCTATGGTGCTTACTTTGGCTGTGGCGAAGCCTCTGTTTGAATTCCCATCCTCGTAAACGAATGTAAATTCTCCGTTATGCAGAAAGGTATAGCTGCCGCTTCCGCCGTTGTTCACTATGGTATAGGGACCGCCCGTTTTATCCAAAACCAGCTTTGCAGTGACGCTTTCATTTATCATCGTTTCATCAGGATCGTCAATTTTGGTTTCTCTGATGTAATATTCAATGGTTCCCGCCGAAACACTGTCGGACAGATTATCGACCCTTGCAGTGGCTTCACCTTTATTCCCCGCTTTATCCGAATATGAGAAGGTAAAAGTCCCGTTTTCCACAAATTCAAAGGTGTCCGAACCATTATTGTTGAGTATTTCTACATCCTCAGCTTCTCCTGTAAAGGATATTTTCGCAAATTTAGAATTTGGCTTGGTTTCTTTTGTATAATAGCTAATCTCAGCCTTCGGTGCTTCCTTGTCAATATTGGAAACGGTTATATCCTTATACCCCATATTTCCCGCCTCATCCATGAATTCATAGGTAAAGACGCCGTTTTTATCAAATACATATTCTGATTCTCCGTTGTTATTCTTGATTGTGACAGATTTTCCTCTATCATCATAAGTGAGCAGAGTTGCTGTAACATCCTGGTTTGTGAGTCCTTCTGTGCTTAGATATACATATGCTTCCGGGGGAGTTCTGTCAATATTGTAAATACTGCCTGTCACCGTTCTTATACTTTCTTCATCCGCGCTTGAAAATACTCTTATGGATACGGGCAAGTCCCCATTATCAGTAAATGTATATTCATACGCCCCGTATACCTCCGCTGTCACTGTTGGACTTGCTATACACGCTAAAACCGGATCAGGTGTAAATTCCACTCTAATGTTTTCATTTGTGAGCCCGCCTGAGTCACCATACATCACATTAACATAATTTTCAGGAGAGGTAATTGTATATATAGAAGCAACAGCTGTTCCGGTGTTTCCTGCCTTATCTTCAAATTCAAAGATAAATTCTCCGTTTTCATAAAACATATATCTGAAGCTTCCGCCATTGTTTGTCACTTTAACAGGCTCGTTTGTATCAAGATATATAGTGATAGGTGCCGTATCTCCTTCCGCATATATGATGCTGCCCTCCGGAGCTTCTTTGTCTATGTTTTTTACCTCAGCTCTTATGCTTCCTTGATTGCCCAAAGTATCCTCAAACTCAAATAAAAACTCATCATTTCCATCAAAGGTGTGGGTAAACTCGCCTTGGCTTAAAACAGTATAACCATTTATATCCTCCAAATGAAGTGTTGCGGTTATGGATTCATTGGTCCAGATGTCTCTTGGATTGGAATATGTGATATATGCCTTCGGGGGGTCCTTATCTATATTATCTGCAACAGCTTTTATACGGGCCTTATTCCCTGCATCATCCATGAGTACAAACTCAAACTCTCCATTGCGGTTGAATACATAAGAACTGATCCCATCATTATTGAGCAAGGTCACATTATAATTGTCATTCATTGTCAGGCTTGCAGTCACATTACCTGCTGTAGGCTCTGTAATATTATCATATGTCACCTCTCCTGTTGGAGCTGTCCTGTCAAGTATGATAGAAGCCTCATATATATCTGATATATTTCCTGCCTCGTCCATGAATCTAGCATATACCTTCTGCTCGCCGTCTTCCTTATCTGTGAGGCTCCAATTATATATTGCC
>DPSW01000085.1:0-181 GCA_003527145.1 Clostridiaceae bacterium
AAGCAAAGTCAAGTCTCATTCTACAAAAAAATCAGGTCATAGACCTGATTTTGCTCTGCGTATGTAATTAAGCGCTTTTACTTGTTGACAGAATCTTTAAGATCCTTGCCTGGTTTGAATAATGGAGCTTTTGAAGCCGGTATCTTTATTTCTTCTTTTGTTCTTGGGTTTCTGCCTACTC
>DPSW01000085.1:206-4106 GCA_003527145.1 Clostridiaceae bacterium
TTTAGAGCCTTTTCAGTATCCTTTTTTGTCAATTCGCATTTTTCAGCCATGCTGGCGATAAGTTCAGCTTTGTTCATTAAATAACCCTCCTATTATTTTGTTCATGAGTACTATAAGCATATTCTCTATTTCTGGCAAAAATCCTTCTTTTTTATGATTAGTTTTTATCAGTTTTAGTAAAATTATGTGTTTTTGCCTTATTCCACAACAAATCCATCTCTTCCAACGNNTTTCTTCGATATAGCTGAATCTGAGAATGAATTTATTTATGGTCTTTGTTAAAGCGAGCTCAGGTTGCATTTTAAGAAATCTTGCCACATTTACCACTGCAAAAAGTAAATCACCAATTTCTTCTTCTATTTTGTCTTTTTTTGCAGTTTTATATACCTCTTTTAATTCCAAAATTTCTTCATCAACCTTTGCCATTGCTCCATCCACATCAGGCCAGTCAAATCCTGTCAGGGCAGCTTTTTCCTGGACCTTCCAGCTTCTGGTCAAAGAAGGCATTGCCTTTGGAATAGCTTTCAGAGTATCAGTATAGTTATCCATGCCTTTTTCGTTTCTTTTTGCTGCTTCCCAGTTCTCTAAGGCACCGCTTTCATCATTGGCCTCGACCTGACCAAATACATGAGGATGTCTTGAAATCAGTTTGTCTGCTAAAAACGTGATGATATCATGGATGTGGAACTCACCGGCCTCCTTCCCAATCTGACAATGAAACACTACTTGGAGAAGCACGTCCCCTAGCTCTTCAATCAATTGGTCTATATCGCCGATTTCTATCGCATCGATAACTTCATAGCATTCTTCCAAAAGGTAAGGCTTCAGGCTGTTATGGTTTTGTTTTCTGTCCCAGGGGCAGCCTTCGTCACCCCTTAGGTATTCCATGAGATTTACCAAATCATCCATGCTTTTAAACCTTTTATTCTCTTCCGCAGGGGGTATGTAGATGCTTGTAAGATAATCCACCCATTCTATGGAATCTAATTGATGGAGTTCAATCCATTCCATTATTTGCTGCTCTTCGACACCTGCTGCTTTTATTATACATACTTTTTGCTCATCTTTATAATGGTCCATTAGTATCAATTTTACTTCCGAGCAGACTAATTTGCTGTAAACCTGAGTGATAATATTGCCGCAATTTATATCCGGCTTCTGTTTATCCAGTCTCAAGGCATCAATAATCTTTAAGCCTGAGGAAATATCTATCTTCAATGCGGCAGTCACCGCATCTATAAAGCTCATGGCGCTTTCTACGACTACCTCTGCCTTTCCCTTTGCTTCGGCAAGGATCATCTCTACACTTTTTTCTGCAGCCAAAGGATGTCCCGGCACTGCATATACTACATTATTGCCTTCTAATGCAATATTTATAACCCTGTTGCATATGGTTTCATACACTTCCTCAAAAGTATCCGCCGAATCATAAATATCATCGCAGGTAGAAAACTTTATTCCCATACCGGATATCTTATCTACCAAAGGATGCTTTTCCGTTCTCAGTATCAGTATCTCTGCATTTTTTATTATATTCTCCGCCTTAAGGGTGAGGCTCTCATAGTCTCCAGGCCCAAGGCCTATTATTGTTATTTTTCCTATAGTAATCGCCTCCTAATTCAGATAACAAAAGCTAGGGTATTCCCCACTCCTCATTCCTAACTCATATTTATAGCAGCCCTTTTTTCTTCAGCATCCTGGCAAGTTTTTTGCCTCCCGGGGCTGTATCAAGCTCTTCTTCAGTGATCCCCCTGATGACTACCAGCACTATCACATATGCCAATGCCGCCAGGGATATGCTGACCAAGGTTGGAACATACTTGCTCTCTATAGAGGCATGCAGCAGCTTATAGCTGAAATATGCGACAAGGGTCATCGCTATGGATGCAACAGCGGGCTTTGCGGTTATCGATATAATTCCCAAACCTTTTTTTTGATACTGTCTCAAGGCCTTCAGATTCAACACTGTTGCCACAGCATATCCCAATACCGTGCCAATGGCGGCCCCGTTTATATTCAAAGCAGGCATAGAAGTGAGCACATAGCTTACTACGGCCTTTACCGAAGCCCCTGCCACCATGTTGGTGACAGGTATTTTTTCCTTTCCCATTCCCTGCAGTATGCCTGTCATGGTCTGCACCAAAGTAAGGAAAATTACTGCAGGCGATACATACATCAGTGCTATACCAAGGCTCGCACCTTCATTGGGATAAAACATCCTCATTATAGGCCCTGCCAGTATAAAAAGCCCCATTGCAGCAGGCAATCCTAAAATCAAGCTCATCTTTAAAGCCAGCCTGGATTTTCGCCTTACCGAGTCCATATCGTTCCTAGCCATGGACTCTGATATGGATGGTACAAGACTTGCCGCCAATGATATGGTAAATACCTGGGGAAGGTTTATGAAGGAGGTTGCCATGCCCTTGAGCTGCCCAAAAAGCTTTGTAGCCACTATCTGATCAAAGCCGGCAGCCTGCAATCTATCCATTACAATAAAAGTATCGAGAAGGCTCATTATGGGCATGATGCTTCCGCCGATCATGATAGGCAAAGAAAATTTAATTATCCTGTTGATTATGCTGCCGATAGATTCGGTTCCTCTGCCTTTGAAGCGTACCAGATCTGCCTTTATTGCCCTTTTCTTTTTTGCATATATTATATAAAGAGTAAAAAAGCTTACCAGTCCCCCAATAGTAGTTCCAAAGATAGCACCGGCTGCCGATGCCATATAACCCCTGGGGAGAAGCATATAGGCCAATAAGAAGCCTACCAGCACCCTGCTTATCTGCTCCGTTACCTGGGATACGGCGCTGGGTCCCATGTTCTGCATGCCTTGAAAGTACCCTCTGAAGGCACCGCTTATAGAAACCGTAAATATGGCCGGCGAAACTGCAAGAACCGCCAGATAGGAACCTGGATTTTTAAAAGCTTGTGAGAAAGCTTCTGCGCTGAAAAACAATATGACGGATAGAGCAAGCCCAATGACGGCCAGAAGCGCCATAGCCACTCTGAATATCTTATGGGCCTCATCATTTCTCCCCACTTCCAGCCTTTCGGATACCAGCTTGGATATGGCTGTAGGTATGGCGTAAGAGGAAAAAGTGAGCATGAGAATATAAAGATCATAGGCTGTCTGATGATAAGCCAGACCTTCTGAGGTAATTATCTGCCCCAGCGGAATCCTATATATGGCTCCTAATACTTTAGATATAATTCCTGCTATGGTAAGTATTAATGCGCCCTTTACAAAAGAGTGTTTGTTATTTTCCATGATTGACCCCCAAGTCTGCAATTTAACAGTATTATTAGCTCAGCAGCACTTATATATGTCAGCCGCGAGCTGCCGGACAAATACATTTTATCACATCTATTAGTTAAAATATACATTAAATAACCTTATTAGAACCCTTTGCTCTAACAAAAGAAAAAATGATGGCAGCCTCTTTTGCTGCCATCTTGATCTATTGTTCCATTTGTTTTCCTAAGAAACTAGCTGCGGTCTCAGCAATCTTTTTCTCCAAATCGCTCATCTTTACATTTGACTCCTTGCTGAGCAGTATAACCGAACCAATTGGATCTCCTTCTGCTACGATAGGTACTATAACACCTGAAGTATATTTGGGCGGGCCCTCTTCTTCTGCTGTTATATTTATCATTTTATTGTTATTTGCACCATCCAGCATTATTGCCATNNGCTTATTTTTTTCTCAAAAAGTTCTTTCTTGGAGGCTCCTGCTACCGCTATTATTGTATCACGGTCGCTTATACACGCAATATGGTCCAATGAGCTATGTAGCGATTCTGCATATTCTTTCGCAAAATCACTCAGTTCCCCTATTGGAGAGTACTTCTTCAGGATGACTTCTCCCTCTCGGTCTGTGAAAATCTCAAGAGGGTCGC
>DPSW01000274.1:0-3197 GCA_003527145.1 Clostridiaceae bacterium
GAAGACTGCAGCAGCTCAGCTTCAGAATAAATCCATGAAAAAGCCAATAAGCCGTCAGAACCTGGCTATATGGCTTTTCAGAGCCCTTAAGCTCCAGGAGATACCCTCCAAGGATATAAACTATGTCTACAAATACAGCGACTACAGCAGCATCAAGCCCGACAGGCTCAGTGCGGCGGAAGCCCTGCTGCAAAAAGGCANNGACAAATATGCTCCTACGGCCGGTGTAAGCCGCAGCGAGGCAGCAGAAGCTTTCAATAATATAGTAGAAGCTTATCCGGATCTGACAGGCATACAAACCGGTGTGGCAAGGCTGCTGAAGGCCAATATGGGCTATAATATGCAATCCGCATCGGATACCCAAAACCTGTCCTACAATCTGGAAAACTTTGATGGCACAGGCTTCACCGCAAAGGTGGAAGCAAACCAGGCACTCCCCGTTATAAAAGGGGGCAGAGTCTATGACCATAACCTGCTGAGAGAAGGAGACACTGTGGAATATGCCTTAAGAGACGGGCAGATGCTATACGCAGCCTTAGGCGACTACAGCTTCCTCCAGGGAACGCTCAGCTACCATGACAAAGAGGGAAATATAAGGATAGAGGACAGCCAGAAAAACATCACGGAGCTCAAGCTAGAAGCGGATACTATAATAACCGCCCTCGGAAAGCCTGCCAAAGCTGCAAGCCTCATACCGGGACAAGATGTCAAAGCCTTGTACAAGGGAAATATCATAAGCAGGCTTGACATACAGGAAAACGCAGACTACTATGCAGACACCGAATATATCGACGGCATAATCAAATACATAGACAGAGCCGGAAGGCTCGTAAAGCTGGAGGACTATGACGGAAACCTCCGCACCTACGGACTGGACGACAGGGTCATAGTCAGCATCAACGACTACTATGAAACTTTGGAAAACCTTCAGGCAGAACAGGATGCCACCTTTGAAATATCCGGAAGAACGATAAAAGCCATAAAGGCCTTCACCATCCCCGGAGAGGAAGCAAGCAAGGATTACCTTGCCGTCCTGAGGGTAAGGGCCGTGGCCGGCGATACGATAAAGGTCACCAGGCCGGAGGACAGGCAGAATCCCATGAGCTTCAAAACCGACAGCATCACCTCCATCACATATCTGGGCTATCCTATCAAGCTCTATAATGTGAAGGTGGGAGACCTGGTAAAGATAAAGACCAGCGACAACAACAAGGACAGCGCCGACAGCATCGAGCTCATGACCAAGAGGCAGAGAGTAGAAAAGGTATACAAGGCAAAAATACTCAACACCCTTCCTGGACAATACAAGCTGGCATTATCCCAGATCCAGACCTACAAATACCCGGGCTGGTCCAAGCTGGATGATGAAAAAACCTTTCCTGTAAAAAGGGATGCAGAAATATATAAGGACGGCAGGAAGCTTAAGCTGGAGGACCTTGACAAGCAAAAAAATATAGAAGCCTATATAGTGACGGTAAAGGATTTCGGAGAAGAAACCATAGCCAAGATTACGCTGAAAAGCGTCAGCGAGGACTCAGCCTTCAGCGGAACCTTCAATGCCCAATGGACGGACAACTCCATCAAGCTGGCTGACGGACAGAAGCTCAGCTTTGATGACGGAACTATAATAATAAAGGACAGAAGGCTTTTGGACACCTCGGATCTTACCTATAATGACGAAGCTTTCGTAATCAAGAATAAGCTTCCCGGAGGCAGCAACTATGCGGCGCTGGTATCCATGGAAAACGGCAACGGCTTTGACTATAGGAATGTAGTCCGCGGCTATATCCATGACATGGGCGAGGACAATTTCTCTCTGGAAAGCTATGCAAACCTGGTGGATAATGAATGGGACTATCACTATGGTGATGAAAACTATTTTTATGTAAGCAAGGACAGCAGGATTCTGGATAATGTTATAAAGCGCAGCTACATAACAAGAGATGCTTTCTTAGAAAGCAGATTCTGGGATTTAGGGAGCAATGGAAAGCCCAAAACAAGCACCGACCCCAAAAAATATACAATACACGACCCAAGGCTTTATATGGACGATAAAGGCCCCCATTACGAAAAATGCAAAAGCCAGCATATGCTTGCATATATAATTGTAAATGAAGACGGAGAAGCTGCTGCCATAAATATCTATAAAAAGGACGCCGACTATAGAAAAGAGGAAATGACATTCAAAGAAAACCTCATTACAGGAGAAGTGGTAAGCAGCAACAGCAGCTATACCCAGCTTACCCTCACCGATGTGAAGGAATACAGCAAATTCTACAGCCAATGGCAGCCTACAGGCTCGAAAACGGTGATAAACACTCAAAAAGCCCTGATAATAAAGAATGAACAAGCAGTAACATTGAGCGAACTGTACCCCGGCGACAAGATATACGCCGTCACAGACCAAAACAGCGGCATAATCCTATTTGTAGAATAAGAGGAGAACGGGGAACGGTTTATAACCGTTCCGAGACCCCCGAAGGCATACTAAATACCCCAGAGAAATACTTAAAAAGAAGATACCGAATAAGCAACAAAAACCACAAAAGAATCAATATGATGAATAAAAACCCCTCCGTGAAAATCCGTGGGAGGAACCCGTGAAAATCCGTGTTCTCCGTAACCTATGACCCCAAAGGAATCCGCTAATACTAGAGACTAGCGGCTAGAGACCAGAGACATAAAAAATACTGCGTATTTTTTATATTTTGAGAAGGAGGTATCAATATGGCTTATTGCCCGCTGCGTCCATATATGGAATGCCCCATTACAATAAGAAGCAATAGCTTGAATGAAGCTGAAGCTATAGAAGAAAGGCAGGGGGGGTTTTCTTTCATAAGATTCCGCCATGCGTCTCCGAACACGCCCGCTGTTGACATTTACATCGACAACAAAAAGGCAGTGTCAAACCTATCCTACGCAAGCATGGCAGGTTATGCAGCACTTCCTTCGACATATCATAAGATTGATGCCTATCCTATAGGGCAAAAGGGAGAGCCCCTGCTGCGATTTACTATAAGCCCTGTTAAGGGTAATTATCGTACTTTTGTGCTTGCAGGCTTATCTCCAAATATTCAGCACAGGACCTACATTGATTCGGGTGAAATTATACCCGGCAATGAAAGCCTCTTGCGCTTCGTTCACATATCGCCCAATGCTCCTGCGGCGGATGTGACTTTGGAGAAGGGAGAGGCATT
>DPSW01000274.1:3209-4151 GCA_003527145.1 Clostridiaceae bacterium
TTTAAGAGTGCGGGCCGTAGGAACATCAAACGTAATATTGGGGTTATCCAGTGTTGCCTTATCAGGAGGCAGGGCATACACAATGTATGCCATAGGCACGCCGGGAGGCTCTCCGCCTCTTTCAGCAGTTATATTGTCGGATGGGAGAAGATAAAAACAGGCAGCATCATGGCTGCCTGTTTTTTAACCTGTTGAATATTATATAGGAATAAACCACCGGTATCAAAGAAGGAAGTATCAATATAATCAGAAATATCCAGCCCGGATTGAAATTCAACGCTGCCAGTACAGCTCCGATAAGTCCTCCGGCCGTCCACAGCTTTGCAGCCAGTCTGTGAGTTTTCGTCCATACTTCTTCATTAGCCAGTGTCCATGGGGTTTTTACTCCTACAAAGTAGTTGTGCTTAAGCCTTCCCATAACATTCCCCATAAGCATGAACAATAGCGATACACCCAGCATTACCAGCCTTCCTGTGTCAATCATGTATCCTAATGCAGCTGCAATTATCATTATATGCATACAAATAAAGAAGATATGAAAAAGATATCTGAAATATATATAGGTGCTTTCAAACAATTTATAATTCTCTTTTTTCGGGTCCAGCGCAGGAAGAAAAAGAAACATCACATACATGACCAGGTTCATAATAGGCATTATAAGAATGCCTGAGAGTTTGTTCGAATAACCGTCGATCTCCCCTCTGAAGTTCCAGTGTGTAGGTATCCTTTCAGGCAATTGGGNNTTATGGCAAAAGTTATGATGATCATTATTAAAAGCGGAAGCTCTCTTTTGATACTAAATTTATTCTTCATCTTTAAAACCTCCCTTTGCATCGGCTATATTAAAAAACCAATTAATGACCTCCTGAAAAACAGTGGTATTAAGGGAATAATATATATTTTGCCCTTTTCTTTCGTCTATTACAAGATGAGCTTGCTTTA
>DPSW01000412.1 GCA_003527145.1 Clostridiaceae bacterium
TTCATTATTGTTCGCCCTATCAGCAAACATGGATAACTTTACGGTAGGGATTGTATATGGAGTAAAAAAGAAAAAGATAGGTATATTAAGCAACCTGATCATAGCAGTCATAACAGGCTTAGGGACCTTTCTATCCATGACCTTGGGCTTATTTATCAATAGGCTGATTTCACACAGCATCAGCAACATCCTCGGCTCCTCGATCCTGATAATCATGGGTTTATATTTGATGATGGATTTTTTTAAGGGAAATGGCAGGGATACCTTCCTTAAAAATCCGGAAAAAGCAGATGAGAATAATTCGGGGGATATAGATAAAAAAGAAGCGATAATACTGGCTTTGGCCTTAGGCATGAATAACATAGGCCTTGGCATAGGCGCCAGCATTACCGGATTGAACCTTCTATATACTACTTTTAGCACAACCTTGCTTAGCATAATCGCTATAATATTGGGCTTCCATATAGGCAAAAGCTATCTATCAGCTATTTTGGGAAAATATGCTCCATTGGTGTCAGCTCTGGTAATAATCCTATTGGGAATCCATGAGATGTTTATTTAGAGCTTCAGCTTTACATTCTAAGTATATTTGTCCTTTGACCTGCAACTAATATATTATATAATAAGCTTAGAAAATGTATATAATTCCAATAGGAGGAGGTATGCATGTGGAGTATAATATTCTGATAGGCGGAGAGGCAGGCCAGGGGATTGAAATTGTAAGCGATATATTTGAGAAAACATTAAATGCTATGGGATATTATGTTTATTCCAGCAAGGATTATATGTCGAGAGTAAAGGGAGACCATAATTTTACCCAGATACGCTTTGGAGATCAACCCATATATTCACATTGGCCTCATCTGGATATGATAATCGCTCTGGATCAAAAAACCGCCGAGCTCCATAACGGCAGGTTAAAGGATAAAGGCTATATATTGTGTGATACGTCTATCGGATTTTATGACCCAAGAGCAGTCAAAATTTCAATAGCGGATAAGGCTTAAAGCAGAGGAAGCCTTCAAAAAGGCATTGGAATGGGATGCCTCCATACCCTTGGGTATAATATATAGAGTCGACAAGCCCAGCTTTGGGGAATATTTGCCCCAACTGGAAAATGCCGTGCCTCTTGTAAAAAGAAAATGGGCTCCGCAGGATGCAGAGCCTTTCATGAAAGAATTCTATTAAAATAAAGAGAGCGGAAATTGATTCCGCTCTTTCTTATACTTATTTTGCTTCAGCCATTTTCTTGTAGTTTTCAAATTTTTCCTTAGCAACCTCTTCAGCTTTTGCAAATAGCTCTTCTGCAACTTCTGGGAATGTAGCAGTAAGAGAAGTATATCTTACCTGGCCGTCCAAGAATTCTCTGAAGCTTGCTTTTGGTTCTTTAGAATCCAATATGAACGGATTCTTGCCTTCTTCTCTAAGGGTTGGATTATATCTGTACAAATGCCAGTATCCTGATTCAACAGCCTGCTGTGAATTAGCCTGTGTACGTCCCATACCTTCCTTGAGTCCATGATTTATGCATGGAGCATAAGCGATGACTAGTGATGGTCCATCATATTTTTCTGCTTCTATCAATGCCTTGAGCAGCTGATTCTTGTCTGCACCCATTGCAACCTGAGCTACGTATACATAGCCGTAAGTAGTAGCAATCATGCCTAAATCCTTCTTCTTAACCCTCTTGCCGGAAGCTGCGAATTTAGCAACTGCACCTATTGGTGTAGACTTAGATGATTGTCCTCCAGTATTTGAGTATACTTCAGTATCCAATACCAAAACATTTACATTCTCACCTGAAGCCAATACATGGTCTAATCCGCCGTAGCCGATGTCATAAGCCCAGCCGTCTCCTCCGAATATCCATATGGATTTCTTAACGAGATAATCCTTCTTATCGGATATTTCTGCAATAACTTCCTTAGCTCTGCTGCAGCTTATTCCTTCTGCATTGAGAAGCGGCATGATCATAGCCGCGGCCTTTTTGCTCTCTTCTGCATCATTCATGCCATCCAGCCAAGCCTTGAAAGCTTCCTTATAGTTTTCAGGTATATCTAGAGTCATAGCTTCTTTCATAAGATCCGCTAGTCTGTTTCTTATCTGTTTTGTTGCTACTGCCATACCATATCCATATTCAGCATTATCTTCAAACAATGAATTAGCCCATGCCGGACCTTTGCCCTCTGCATTTGTGCAATATGGTGTGGATGGTGCGGAAGCTCCCCAAATTGAAGAACAACCTGTAGCATTAGCTACCAGCATTCTATCTCCAAACAATTGAGTAATGAGCTTCACATATGGAGTTTCGCCGCAGCCTGCACATGCTCCTGAGAATTGAAGCAATGGTTGTGCAAACTGGCTTCCCTTAACAGTAGTCAAAGGCATCAGCTTATCCTTTACAGGAACCTTAACAGCAAATTCCCAATTAGGAATCTGAGCTTCTGTCTGAGTTTCAAGCGGCTTCATAACAAGAGCCTTTTCCTTGGCAGGGCATATATCTGCGCAATTGCCGCAGCCTGTGCAATCCAACGGGCTTACCTGGATCTTATACTGCAGGCCTGCAAGCTCTTTGCCCATAGCATTCTTTGTCTTGAAGCTTTCCGGAGCATTCTTCATCTCTTCTTCTGTCACCAGAACGGGTCTTATTGCTGCATGAGGGCATACATAAGAGCACTGGTTGCACTGTATGCACTTGTCTATCTGCCATTCAGGCACATGAACAGCAATTCCTCTCTTTTCGTAAGCAGATGTTCCCATCGGGAAGTGCCCGTCTTCTCTTCCTACAAAGGTGCTGACCGGCAATGAGTCTCCTTCTTGCCTGTTCATAGGTATGAGTACCTTTTTGATGAATTCGGGAGCTTCGGCTTCAGCGGCAGCTTCGTCTGCGGCATTCTTCCAGGATGCAGGAACTTCTACCTTGACAAGAGCATTTATTCCCTTATCAACTGCTTCATAGTTCATCTTGAGAACTTTTTCGCCTTTTTTGCCATAGCTATGGTCTATAGCCTCTTTCAGGTATTTAACAGCATCGTCTAAAGGAATAACATCAGCCAATTTGAAGAATGCAGACTGCATTATCATATTGATCCTGCTTCCTAAGCCTATCTCTTCGCCGATTGCTGTAGCATCTATGATATAGAATTTAATATCGTTTTCGGCAATATATTTTTTCATGGAACCCGGCAGCTTCTCATCCAGCTCTTCCTTGCTCCATGAGCAATTCAATACAAAGGAGCCGCCCTTTTTCAAACCGCTCAGCAGATCGTACTGATATACATAAGCTTGATTATGACATGCTACAAAATCAGCTTCATCTATCAAATATGTTGATTTTATAGGTTTTTTACCAAATCTTAAGTGAGAAATGGTAACACCGCCGGATTTTTTGGAGTCATAAGAGAAATAACCCTGTGCGTACAGATCGGTTTCATCTCCGATTATCTTTATAGCGTTCTTATTTGCGCCTACCGTTCCATCAGAGCCTAATCCCCAGAACTTGCATCTTATTGTTCCGGATGGAGCTGTATTGACATTTCCCTTGGTTTCCAATGATGTATATGTCACATCATCCACTATGCCTATAGTAAAGCCGTTCTTTGGCTTATCTGCTTTTAAGTTCTCATAAACTGCCAGTATCTGAGCAGGAGTTGTATCCTTGGAACCTAAGCCGTATCTTCCGCCTACTATTACGGGAGGATTTTCAGCTTCAAAGAACAATGTCCTGACATCCTGATATAAAGGCTCTCCTAATGCACCGGGCTCTTTGGTCCTGTCGAGAACAGCGATTCTCTTAACGGACTTAGGAAGTACATCAAAGAAATATTTAGGTGAGAATGGTCTGTAAAGATGTACCTTTACAACGCCGACTTTTTCGCCCTTGCTCATGAGATAATCGATAGTTTCTTCTATTGCTTCAGTTACAGAACCCATAGCGACGATTATGTTTTCTGCTTCCGGATGTCCATAATAAACAAAAGGCTTGTAATCTCTGCCTGTTAGCTTGCTTATCTCATCCATGTAGCCTGCAACTATATCCGGTATTCCTTCATAATATGTGTTTGATGCTTCTTTAGCCTGGAAGAATATATCCGGATTCTGAGCAGTACCTCTGGTTACCGGGTGCTCAGGATTTAATGCATTATTTCTGAAAGCATTTACTGCATCATAATCAACTAATTTCTTAAATTCGTCGTATTCTATGACCTCTATTTTCTGTATTTCATGAGAGGTTCTAAATCCGTCAAAGAAATGTAAAAACGGTACTCTGCCCTTTATGGCTCCTAAGTGAGCAATACCGGCCAAATCCATAACCTCCTGAACTGAGCCTGAAGCCAATAGAGCAAAGCCTGTCTGTCTGGTAGCCATGACGTCCGAATGATCCCCAAATATGGATAGGGCATGCCCGGCTAATGCACGAGCTGTTACGTGAAATACTCCCGGAAGAAGTTCTCCTGCAATTTTATACATATTAGGTATCATTAAAAGGAGTCCCTGAGAAGC
>DPSW01000048.1:0-8536 GCA_003527145.1 Clostridiaceae bacterium
CCGATAAACAGGAATCTGATGAGGCGGGGTATTATGGTTAAAAGAGCTTTGAAATCTGCGATAGGAGTAAGTATAGGTACAACAATTGGCGGTGTTGTTTTACCTCGAATTCTATTTTTTGAGCTTTATAACAATACATATCCGCCCATATTAGAACAGACGCTACTGTATTTCATCATTTCTTATGTTGTTTGCTTTTTTGTTGCTCTTTTAATCGAATGGATAAAGAATAAAATGAGAATCGGAAGATAAATTCCAATATTTATAGATTATAAAAGCCCTTTAAAGGGAGGAAATTGACATGCGTAAATTATCGCAAGAGGAATTTAAAGAGATATTAAAGAATAGAAAACCAAAAGAAAGGCTAGTTCTAAAAGAGATAGAACTTTTTGATATGGATTTTACAAACTGGGATTTATCTAACATTGATTTCTCTTTGAGTGCATTTCATCGAATCAGATTTGATGGGGCAAATTTAGAGCACAGCAGTGTTTTTAACGCGTTGTTTGATGAATGTACTTTGCGTAAGACGAATTTTAGACAGGCAAATTTAGAATGTGCGGTTCTTCGTTATGCAGATATGACGGGCTGCAATATCGAAGGTGCAAATTTATATTTCGCAGTGTTGGAGTATGCTAAACTGGATGGCATTATATCTGATGAGAATACAAAATGGTTTCGTCTACATTGTCCCGAGAAGGGGGCCTTCATTGGATATAAGAAGTGCCTTAATGACCGTTTGGTACAACTTCTAATACCGGCAGATGCAAAGCGAACTTCGGCTACGTTGCCTTCTTGCCGCTGCAATAAGGCAAAGGTTCTGACCATCAAAAGTTTCGACTATAAGGAAAATTACATGGAGGCCTGGTCTTTAGTAGATGAGAATTTTGTTTACCGTTTGGGTGAATGGGTAGAAGTAAAAGATTTCGATGAAGACCGGTGGATGGATTCTACTAGTGGTATTCATTTTTGGATGACGAGAGAAGAAGCCAAGAGTTATTAAGAGCAAAAAGATACAGCCGTATCATTCCATATATGCGGCTTTTTTATAATTATTTATCTCATAATAAGTAGCTCCTGAATTGGCCCATAAATTTGAATTAGAATTATTAATTACATTAGCACGATTAAAACATTTANNACTAAATCCCATTTGTTCAGCTTGTCTTTTTGCTGTTCCAGTTTTAATCTGAACACCATCTCCATGATCATGTATGTAGGTCTGGAGGAATTGACCTTTAATATCTGTGCCACTCCATACCTTATCTCTTACCTTTTGAAGCCCTAACCTGCTGGCTATTTTTTTAATATCGCCTGTTGTAAATCTGTACGGCATTCCAGTATAACCTCCAATACTTCATCCCTATTGGTGCATTTTGCTATTTTCCTAAGATAAGGATAATGACTTTTTCTGTTTTCTATCTGCCTATAGAAATCTATTTTTTCAAGGTACAACATGGCATATTCTATTAAATTATCAGCTAAATCATAGAAGGCTTCTTCTAAAGTGTCTCCATCTCCGAAAACCAAAACTTCATCTAGCGCAACCGTATATCCTAATCCTTCTTCATCAGCTTCAATAACAGGATTAAATTTATATGCATTATCAATAATATCCTCGAACAGCTTGGTTGATATTATTGAGACTGTTTCCTCATTATTGCTTTTTTGATTGCCTGTAATAATTTCAAAGCCTTTTAATGCTTGTCTAAAAACGCTGGGAAATTCCTGTTTAGTAGAGCTGATAGATTTTTCTTTAAATATTGCATCCATATATTTCACCCTCTCATAATTACACATACCCTTACATTCACTCTCCTTAATACTTGATTGATTATAAGGATATGCTATTTACTTATACTATATACCATTGTGTACTATATGTCCATATGATCCTTGAGGGATGAAGCTTGCGATGCAGCTTCTAAAGAAACCAAATGCTTAAGCCGAATTAGACAAGTTTAATAGATTTCTTATATGACGAAAAGAACTAACGGAATTAAATAAGGTTATCAATAGCAAAAGCCTGTGATAGAAGCATCACAGGCTTTGTTACAAGCAAAATATAAAATTATGAATTTCTTCACTATTGACACAACAAATCAAAGGGTGGTAAACTAAATCTGATGCCTAATTATTCAAATGCGATTTACAATACCCCTACTTTAAGTATACAACAACGTAAAAGCAATGTCAATATAGTTAGAAAAAATTTTTAGCTAAATATTATAGGAGGATGTGTCATGAGCATTAGCGATTTTGAATGGAAACAGGAAAACGAGTGGTTGGAAAATGTGCTGAAAGAAGCCCGGAAACAGCTCAGTGAAAAGCGCAACTTCAATAAAAAGCTTAAAAAGGAAGCCATAGATACTCAAAGAGAGCTATGGCAAGAGGTGGGTTCTGTTTCCATTGCAAATGAAATGGGCCAGATTATAGACTTTTTAGCATTCATCGATGTGCTGAAAATGCAAAAGAGGAGTCACGAATTTAATAAAAAGCTTCAGGAAAAATACGAAAAAGTGATTTTATCACCCTACTTTGGAAGAATAGATTTTATTGAAAATGGAGATGAGAATGCTGNNCTGAAAAGTATTATATTGGGATAGCAAATCTGATAAACGACAGATATGATATTCTGCTATATGACTGGCGAGCGCCGGTTTCCAGTATGTTTTATGATTATGAAATTGGGGAAGCCGGTTATAAATGCCCTGAAGGAATTATTCGTGGTAAGGTTATGCTGAAGCGGCAGTACAAAATAAATAACGGTAAGATAGAATACATGTTTGACAGCAATCTGAAGATAGATGATGAAATACTTCAGGAAATCTTGAGCAAAAGTGTCGATAATAAGATGAAAACCATAATAACGACTATTCAAAGAGAACAGAATAAGATAATACGCAATGAAGAATATAAGAATTTAATTGTACAAGGACCTGCCGGCAGCGGGAAAACATCCATTGCTCTTCACAGAACAGCTTATCTTCTTTATAAGCACCGTGAGAATATTGGGCCTCAGAATATAATAATATTCTCACCCAATCAAATTTTTAATGATTATATATCTGATGTGCTGCCTCTGCTGGGAGAAGATAATATGCTCCAGACAACCTTTAAAGAATATATGCATAATACATTGGGCGGTGAATTAAAGAAAGAAGATTATTGCGATATGATGGAATATATTTTGGCGTCCAAGGATAAACCTGCCTATCAGAAAAGGATCAGGAATATAAAATATAAATCTTCCCTGGAATTTACAGATATATTAAAGAAATATGTAAGCTATGTTGGAAAAGCAGACAGAAATTTTAATGATATAACTTTCAGAGATAAGTTAATAATTTCATCTATGGATTTGCACGAGCTGTATTATAAAGATTATTTTCAGCTTCCTCTGAAAGGGAGGCTTCAAAAGCTGAGAGCAAGAATCTTATTCTTATTGGAGCCTTACGAAAAAGAACGGATAGAGGAAGTGATGGACGAGCTTGATGATTTAGGGTCTTATATAGATAAAGCAGAAATTGCCAAGAAAAGTACAGCTATTGTAAAAGGTGAAATGAAGGATATATATTCTGAAATCGACAGAATAACAAAGTTTGATTTAGTGGATATCTATAAAAAGCTGATTGAGAATCTTGAGCTTTTTTCCGAAAGCTCAGACGCCGAAAAGGAAATAGATGAAATCAAAAGCTATACTCTGGAAAATTTAAAGGCCCAGCAGATTTATTATGAGGATCAGCCTCCCCTTCTGTATCTCATGGGTGCTCTGGGAGATCTTCCAAAAACTTCAGAGATCAAATATGTTATCATTGATGAGGCTCAGGACTATACACCACTCCAATATGAAATTTTTTACCAGCTTTTCAATCATGCCGGCATAACTATGCTGGGTGATCTCGATCAATCTATAAACCCATTTATGAATGTAGGTGATTATCATAATATATCACATATATTCCCGCAGGATAATACCTGCCTTATGAACTTGATGAAAAGCTACAGATCCACAAGGGAGATTACAAAATTCTCGCGAAGGCTGCTAAATAGGGAAATCACCGATGAATCCGTAGAAAGATACGGAGATAAACCTATAGTCCTCGGCTTTTCACGGGAAGAGGCTATAAAAGAAAAAATTTTAGAGGACATAAAAATATATAAAGGAAAAGGCTATAAATCTATTGGAATCATAACAAGGACTAAAAAGGAAGCAAATGAAGTGCACGGATTCTTAAAGGATAAGGTTCCGGTGAAGGTCATAATCAGCGATGAAGAGGGATATTTGAACGGCGCTGTAATAATACCTGCCTATCTTGCTAAAGGCTTGGAGTTTGATGTGGTGCTTATATATAATGCAGGAAATGAAAACTATTGTTGTGAGGAGGAAAGGCTGCTGCTTTATACTGCCTGCACAAGAGCACTGCATATATTATGTGTGTACTATTCAGGAAAGCTCACACCCTTATTGCAGTTGTGACAAGTCCGGCTTCAAAAGGCATATTGACATTGATCTTGCGTCCATTGATATAATGGACGCAAGGATATATTTGCCAGCATACCTGCAGCTTAAACACAAAGCCTCTAACAGGACAAAACGATGTGATTAAAATATAACAATGTTTAAAGCTATTGAAGCCGCATTATCTGTCATTAAAGTGTGTGGAAATGCGTATATTTAATTTCTGCTCATATTCAAAAACAGGTGATGGGGAAACCATTGACAATCGTATGGAAATATAATATAGTAAAATTGCTAAGCCGCAAGAGGCTTCTTATGGCAAAGCAGTAAAGCATAATTGTTACTGACGCCAAATACAAGGTATAAGGCGGAAGGCACAGCTATATCCATGATTGTTAAGTTATTAACGATTATACTGCGCCTTCCGGGGCGTATTTTTTATTGATTGGAGGTCTTTTATGGAAACAAGGGTTGCGATTATCGGGATCATTGTTGAGGATACCGATTCGGCAGAAAAACTGAATTGCATTTTGCACGATTACGGGAAGTATATTATTGGCAGAATGGGACTGCCGTATCGCGAAAAAGGCATAAGCATAATAAGCATTGNNTGCTCCTCAGGACATAATCAGCGCTCTTTCAGGGAAACTTGGCAGATTGCCCGGGGTCAGCACGAAAGCGGCATTTTCAAAGATAACCGGAAGGGCTGAAGGTGAGGCAGGTGATGAATAAGCTTATTGACAAGCTTTATGAAACATGCACGCTTTCACCGAAAGAATACAAGATGCTTATAGACAGCCGGAACCCTGAGCTTTCGGAATATCTCTTCGAAAAAGCCAGAAGGGTTCGGATTGATAATTATGGAAAGGATGTGTATATACGAGGGCTGATAGAATTCACAAACTACTGCAGAAACGACTGCCTCTACTGCGGTATCCGACGAAGCAACTTAAACGCAGAGCGGTACCGTTTGTCAGAGGAGCAGATACTTGATTGCTGTGCCGCCGGATATGACCTGGGTTTTCGCACCTTTGTACTGCAGGGCGGTGAGGATGGATATTATACTGATAAAAAAATGATCGATATCATCCGTACCATAAAGAAAAATTATCCCAATTGTGCGGTTACGCTTTCCGTGGGGGAAAAAAGCTATGAAACCTATAAAGCATTCTATGACGCCGGGGCAGACCGTTATCTGCTCAGGCATGAGACTGCAGACGCAGGACATTATAGTAAGCTTCATCCCGTGACGATGTCGCTTGGAACCAGGAAGCAGTGCCTTTATGACCTTAAGCAAATAGGCTATCAGGTAGGATGCGGATTTATGGTTGGTTCTCCATTCCAGACCACCGATTGCCTGGTTGAGGATTTGCTATTTATAAAGGAGCTTAACCCCCACATGGTGGGCATCGGTCCGTTCATACCACATCATGAGACGCCCTTTGCGGACCGGGAAGCGGGAACGCTGGAGCTGACCTTGTTTTTACTCGGCATGATCCGCTTAATTCTTCCAACCGTTCTGCTGCCTGCTACAACTGCACTGGGAACAATCCACCCTAAGGGAAGGGAGCTTGGTATCCTGGCGGGAGCAAACGTAGTTATGCCCAATCTGTCACCTACTAATGTAAGAAAAAAATATATGCTCTACGACAATAAGATCTGTACGGGGGATGAAGCAGCTGAATGCTGTTACTGTCTGCAAAACCGCATGGAAAGCATCGGCTACCAAATATCCGTAACCCGTGGAGACCATAAATCAGCTCTTTAAGAGGATTCCATTACTGAAGGGGAAGATTTTCTGACCCATATAAGAAGGGAGTAATATCATGTACGATCCAAAATCATCCAAAGCAGAAGAATTCATATCGCATCAGGAGGTTCTTGATACGCTGGAATATGCGGAAAAAAACAAAAATAATTCCGAGCTTATCAACAGCATCATTGAAAAGGCAAAGNNAGGCCTCTCACATAGGGAAGCTGCCGTTTTGCTGGATTGTGAAATCGAAGAAAAAAACAACGAAATCTATAGACTTGCCGAACAAATCAAAAAGGATTTTTACGGAAACCGAATTGTAATGTTTGCGCCGCTATACCTGTCCAATTACTGTGTAAACGGCTGTATATATTGTCCATACCATAAGAAAAACAAGCACATCACAAGAAAGAAAATGACACAGGACGAAATCAGGCGCGAGGTTATAGCACTGCAGGATATGGGCCATAAGCGGCTTGCATTGGAAACCGGCGAAGACCCGGTAAACAATCCCATCGAGTATATCCTTGAATCCATCGATACGATTTACAGCGTAAAGCATAAAAACGGGGCCATCCGCAGGGTAAACGTCAATATTGCTGCGACGACGGTGGAAAACTATACTAAACTGAAAAATGCAGGAATCGGAACATATATCCTATTCCAGGAAACATACCATAAGGAAAGCTATGGAAAGCTGCATCCCACAGGACCAAAGCATGATTATGCCTGGCATACCGAAGCAATGGACAGAGCCATGCTGGGTGGTATTGATGACGTGGGGGTGGGTGTGCTGTTCGGGCTTGAGCTGTACAGGTATGAATTTGCAGCCTTACTGNNCGATCAGCGTACCCAGGATACGTCCTGCAGATGACATAGATCCGTCCACCTTCAGCAATGGAATAAGTGACGATGTATTTGCTAAAATTGTAGCATGTATCCGCATCTCAGTACCATACACAGGGATGATCGTATCGACAAGGGAAAGCAAAGAATGCAGGGAACGCGTCCTTCACCTGGGTATTTCCCAAATCAGCGGCGGCTNNAAAAACAAGCGTTGGAGGATATGACGAGCCCGAGCCTGAAGACGAAAATTCTTCCCAATTTGATGTAAGCGACCGAAGAACCCTTGACGAGATTGTCAGATGGTTGATGGAGATGGGGTACATTCCAAGCTTTTGCACCGCCTGCTACAGGGAAGGCAGGACTGGTGACAGGTTCATGAGCCTTTGCAAGAGCAGACAGATACAGAACTGCTGCCACCCCAATGCGCTTATGACACTGAAGGAATATCTGGAGGATTATGCTTCGCCGGAAACCAAAGAACTGGGTGAGGCTTTGATCAGAAGGGGAATTGAAGACATTCCAAAAGAAAAGGTAAGGGAAATTGTAAGGCAAAATCTAATAAACATCAGCAACGGCAGTCGCGATTTCAGATTATAGACAAGCAGATGATGAAAAATTAACAGCAAGCATATTATAACAATTAATCATGCGGATTATGGGCCTCTTGAAAGGAATTTTGAGAGGCTCATATTTATCCTACCTTAATTGAAAACCTCAATTAATCAAATCTTTATAGAAAACATTAAAAATATATCGAATAACAATAAAATATTATTGCATATCAATAATTCCTATGTTATACTACAAACAATGAAAATGAATTTCTCACAATGTTTTGGAGGATGATTTTATGTGGAACGGCAAGAAATCAATCAGTCTAAGTAAATTATGCATTCTAGTTTTCACGTTTATGCTGATCGGCACTGCTCTATCTGCCCCATGGCTTGTGCGGAGGTTTCTGGATTTTTCGCGGGCGGATCTGGTCGGGAAAGAAATTTTCTTCCTATTAACCATCTATTCCGGAAGTATTCCGGCAGCGGTACTACTTTTTTGCCTTTACCGTCTGCTCCACCGCATTGAGCTTGAACAGGTATTCATTACAGCCAATGTTGAATATCTGAGGCGGATTTCTTGGAGCTGTTTTGCAGGAGCTATTATCTGTTTTGCTTCGATACCGTATTATTTCCCATGGATCTTTGTGGCTGTGGCTGCTGCATTTATGGGTCTCATCGTGCGGGTGATCAAAAATGTCATTGCGCAGGCGGTAGAACTAAAGAACGAATCGGAACTCACGATATAAAGGGGGCAGAAAGGGCATGCCTATTATAGTAAATTTGGATGTGATGATGGCAAAGCGAAAGATGTCATCTGGCGAACTGGCTGAAAGAATAGGTATCAGTCAGGCAAATCTCTCCATTCTTAAAACCGGTAAGGCTAAAGCAATTCGTTTCTCCACATTGGAGGCGATCTGCAAG
>DPSW01000048.1:8542-9059 GCA_003527145.1 Clostridiaceae bacterium
ATGAGGTGGGATATATGAAAGGGAATTTTTCAAGCGATAAGGTCGTATTATCTGATGATGCGGCACAGCCGTTGAAGGGAGAGGAAGCGCTGCGGGGTTATAAATCTGCGGAGCCTTTTATACCTGATAATAGGGATGTTATTTTTGCATTCTTAGCTTTTGTTTTGGGATTTTTCTTTGCCCGATGGGTATTGTTTTCATGGCAGGGTTGGGGGGTTACGGCCTTTACCATTGGCTATTGCCTTGCTGTTACCATGTATCTTATGAAAAAAGGGGTAAGCCTTTCTCGTTCAGGATTCTTTTGGCTTGCAGCGATCACATTGACCGGGATGAGCTATTCCCTTTACCCAAACAATGGGCTAGAGCCCTGGCGCAGCTTGTTTTTGTTTTGCGCAGCTATTTACTATGTCCTCCATGCTTCAGGACGGCTAATATTATGCAATACCGGCAACTGGCTTTTATTGGACGGCATCAACGGCCTATTTGTTATTCCGTTTAAAAATTTTGCTTGCCAGTA
>DPSW01000406.1:0-3980 GCA_003527145.1 Clostridiaceae bacterium
TATTCTTGAATCCGCTTGTGGCTGTGCTGCCACGAATGCTTATCGGACTTACGGCTTATTATACTTACAAGATGACTGAAAGTGCGGCTGCTTCAGCAACCGTAGGTACCTTGACCAATACTATGGGTGTGCTGGGTATGATCTATATGCTTTATGGAGCCCAGTTCGCAGCTGCATTGGGTCAGGATCAAGGCAAAGCAGCAGCTCTCATACTCGGTATTGCAACAACAAACGGTATACCGGAAGTCATCGTTGCTGTCATAGTCGTCACCGCAGTCACAGCAGCGCTGAAAAGAATAAGAAAAGCATAAAAGCCAGGCTAAATGCCTGGCTTCAATTTAACGGCAAGGAAGGTTATATACATGATACTTGTGATAGATGTCGGAAATACCAATATAGTTTTAGGCATATATGAAGACAAAAAGCTGCTGGAATTCTGGAGAATAGGAACTGAAATCCATAAAACCAGTGATGAATATGGGATGATGATAAACCAGCTTTTCAGCTTTTCCAACTATAAGCTGTCCTGTATAAGTCAAGTGGTCATATCCTCCGTAGTTCCTACTGCCATGTATACATTGGAGCACATGGCACGCAAATACTTTAAAAGCGAACCTTTGGTTGTCGGCCCTGGCGTAAAGACGGGCATAAATATCAAATACGATAATCCGAAAGAAGTAGGAGCGGATAGGATAGTGAATGCGGTTGCTGCATATGAGCTTTACGGAGGACCGCTGGTCATCGTAGATTTTGGTACTGCTACTACATATTGTGCGGTATCAAAAAACGGGGAATATCTGGGCGGTGCCATATCCCCGGGAATACAGATCTCTATGGATGCATTATTTCAAAAGACGGCAAAGCTTCCAAGGGTAGAGCTGGTGAAACCGGAAACGACGATATGCAAGAATACCGTCAGCAGCATGCAGTCAGGAATAATATTCGGATATGTAGGACAGGTGGATTACATTGTAGAAAGAATGAAAAAAGAGCTGGGGGATGAAAATACAAAAGTAGTCGCTACCGGAGGCTTAGCAAAGCTGATTGCCACAGAGTCGAAAACGATAAGCATAGTAAACGGCTTATTGACTCTGGAAGGTTTGAGAATAATATATGAAAGGAATAGAGAATGACTGGTGGTTCTATGAAAATAGGCGAAATTCAAATCGAAAATAATATATTTCTTGCACCTATGGCAGGGGTTACAGATATGGCCTTCAGACTCATTTGCAAGGGCTTCGGCTGCGGGCTGGTCTATACTGAAATGGTCAGCGCCAAGGGCATGTTTTATAAAAGCGAGAACACTGCTGCTCTGACAGCAGTAGATCCTGGGGAAAGGCCTGCGGCAGTTCAGATATTCGGCAGCGATCCTGGAATAATGGCATATGCGGCTGCTAAGGTGGAAGAGGATGGAGCAGAGCTGATAGATATAAATATGGGCTGCCCTACCCCTAAAATAGTGAATAACGGGGATGGATCCGCCCTTATGAAGAATCCAAAGCTGGCAGGAGAAATAATAAATGCGGTAGTAAAACAGGTCAGGATTCCCATAACCGTGAAAATGAGAAAAGGCTGGGATGGGAAAACTGTGAACGCTGTGCAGCTTGCACATATAGCCGAACAGGAAGGGGCCGCAGCCGTAGCTGTCCATGGAAGAACCCGGGAGCAATTTTATACCGGCAGGGCGGATTGGAATATTATAAGAGAAGTCAAAGCAGCCTTATCCATACCTGTAATAGGGAACGGAGACATATATACTCCTCAGGATGCTGAGAGAATGCTGGAGGAAACAGGCTGCGACGCCGTATTGATAGGCAGGGGTGCTCAGGGCAATCCCTGGATATTTAAAAGGACCAAAGAGTATCTGGAGACTGGAGTTTTGCCTGAAGAGCCATCGCCTAAGGATAGAGTGGAAATGCTCATCCACCATATGAACATGCTGGTGCAGCAAAAGGGAGAGCATATAGGAATCAAGGAAATGAGAAAGCATGCTTCCTGGTACTTAAAAGGCCTGCACGGCTCCTGTACTATAAAAAGCCGGATATTCAAAATGACACAAAAGCAAGAAATAGAGAACTTACTGAACTCCTATTTAGATTCATCGGTCTAAGCAGGAGTTTTTATATATAATAGAATGCTGCTAATTTTTTAAATATAAAATTGTATAAATTAAACTATAGTATTAAAATATATATGTAATGATTACATACTAAACAATTATTACGGAGGAGAAAGAATATGAAACATGTCATCAGTGTGAGCATTGGTTCATCAAAAAGAGATCACAAGGTTGAATTGGATTTCAAAGGCGAGAAAATAGTGGTTGAAAGAGTAGGAACAGACGGAGATATGCAAAAGGCCATTGAGATAATCAGCAGCTTGGATGGTAAGGTTGATGCTTTTGGCATGGGCGGGATTGATCTGTATCTGAGAGCAGGGAATAAAAAATACATAATAAAAGATGCGATACAAATAAAGAATGCAGCCAAGATCACTCCTATGGTTGATGGCTCCGGATTGAAGTCAAGCCTAGAGAGAAACCTTCCCGGATACATCAATGATAATATAATGCCACTTAAGGGTAAGACCGCCTTTATATTAACTGCTGTTGACAGATACGGCATGGCAGAAGGCTTTGACGAAGTAGGGTGCAGCTTGATTTTAGGTGATGTCATGACGGCTCTGGGATTTAACATACCTATATATTCTCTGAAAAGGCTGGAACGTATTGCCAGTATAGTAGCACCTATAGCCTGTAAGCTGCCTTTTGAAATGTTATATCCGACAGGCAAGGCTCAAAACAAAGAAGAAAATTTTGCGGGGAAATATGATAAATATTTTGAAGCGTCGGATATCATCGCCGGAGATTTTCACTATATAAGGCGTTATCTTCCCTATGATGCAAAGGGCAAGCTCATTGTCACAAATACGGTTACAAAGGAAGATGTGACATGGCTTAAGGAGAGAAATGCAGGCATGCTTGTAACCTCTACTCCAAATCTCTCGGGGAGATCTTTCGGTACCAATGTAATTGAAGCATTGGTGGTAGCAATGCTCAATAAAAATCCTAATGATATCAAAGATCAGGACTATTTGAATGTACTGAAGGATATAGACTTTAAACCTCATGTGGTTTATCTAAATGATACAATGGCCTGCAAGGCTCAAGGCGAAGGCAAATAATTAGCATATATTCATCCTGCCGGTAATATTAATATTCAAAGGGAGACGGAAACCACTGAAAGACACTGAAGGTTTCACTTTTATAAAAGCACTGTTAATGTCATCCTGAGGTAGGCACGACTGAAGGATCTTAAACCCCAGAGGAATACATGCACCCTGAGCTCTGAATCCTGANNAAACCACTGAAAGACACTGAAGAGTTTTAAACCTTTATGAAAATCTGTGGTTGCAAAAAAGAACTCCAAAAGAATTGAAGTATCTGATTTAATCAAGAATACTGTTAAAATGGAGATGGGAGGATGAAAAGGGCTGCTATAATTGTATATGGAAATAACTCGGGGAGGATAAGGTTTTGGTTTTTGGGCAGACCATGTGAAATTGGTAAACTTAACATTGAGATCGGTGGAGAGTCCTATGAAATATTTATATTTGAAGTTCCGCACACAAAAGAAATTAAGCATAAAATCAAAGAAAAGAGGATAATCCACAAATTCTGCGGAGAGAATAATATACAGTTTATTTTTCATGTTGATGAAACGGATGAAAAGTTGAATAGCATTTGGCTCAGCATAAAAATTTTATGCGTTTTAAGAGAAGTCGGGATAATAAGGGGAGAGGATGTCCTTAGCCAAAGCTTTGGAATCATAAGCGATACCTTGAACCCGATATTAATGGAAGCTATATCGGAGGAAGCATCCAGCATTATAGCACTGAAGACCGGTTCCAATGATGCTTCTATGAAAGAGCTGCACAAAAAGATAATGGAAGAGAAAGGTCTTTCCATTGCTTTTGTAAAC
>DPSW01000406.1:4001-10730 GCA_003527145.1 Clostridiaceae bacterium
CATAGATATGAGAAGAGTTTTGATTTTGCCGAAGCATAGCGGTCCTCTGCAGCCGGATAGTGTGATGATAAGGTTTGAGGATGAAATTGCAAAGGCTATAGTTAAATTTGCGCCAGACACGGATATATGGAAAACAGCCTCATACTTTCCTTTTGTATGCTTTCTGGATGAGCAGGGAAATCCCGTAGATAAAGAGCGGATCAGAAGACTTTTCCTAAGAAGCAATAAAGCCTTGACAATACAAAAGTGCTAATTTATNNCAAGCACTGGAAAGGTATTCCTGCAGTGCTTGCTATGTTAATAACATAGGGGTTAAGCAATCAATACCGGGATAAAAAAGTAATAAGGACATATATTATTCACATCAAAGCCATAATTATATATTTTTGAAGGGGAGACGTATAAATGTCAAACAACAATAAAGAAAACTTATTAACCTTATCAGGTTTAGCCAAACTTGAGGAGGAATTAGAGTATTTACGAGCGACAAAAAGAGCTGAGGTAGCTCAAAGAATCAAGCAAGCACTTGCCTTTGGAGATATATCAGAGAACTCGGAGTATGACGAAGCCAAAAATGAGCAGGCTTTTATTGAAGGTAGGATTGCTCAGCTTGAAAATATATTAAAAACAGCCAAGGTTATTGATGATGAAGATATAAATACTGATATTGTAAATGTCGGAGCTAAGGTTTTATTGAAAGATGAAGACTTTGAGGATGAAATGGAGTATACTATAGTAGGCTCCGCTGAAGCCGATCCCATCAATTTAAAGATTTCCAACGAATCGCCTGTAGGAAAAGCCCTTATTGGCAAAAAAGTGGGAGATGTGGTAGAAATCCAGGTACCTGACGGTATTCTTAAATATAGGATTTTGCATATCAAGAAGTAGGGGGAATAAAAATGGCAAATGAAGAATTAAATCTTAATGAAATACTTAAGGTTAGGAGAGAAAAACTGAAATCTCTCAAGGAATCCGGCAAAAATCCTTTTGATATTGTGAAATATGACGTAACACATCATTCTGATGTGATCAAAGATAATTTTGATACTATGGAAGGTCAGCTTGTATCTATTGCCGGAAGAATTATGTCCATGAGAGATATGGGCAAAGCATCCTTCTCCGATATTCAGGATAGGAACGGGAAAATTCAGGTTTACATAAAAACCGACGATGTTGGAGAAGAGAGCTACAAGCAATTTAAAACCTATGATATAGGAGATATCGTAGGAATAAAGGGTACAGTTTTCAAGACTAAAAGGGGAGAGATATCTATTCATGCACAGGAAGTCACTCTCCTTACAAAATCACTTCAGCCCCTTCCGGAGAAGTGGCATGGATTAAAGGATACAGATATAAGATACAGGCAAAGATATGTGGATCTCATCGTAAATCCGGAAGTACGGGATACCTTCATAAAGAGAACCAAGATACTGCAATGTGTAAGAAGATTCTTCGATGACAGGGGATTTTTAGAGGTTGACACTCCTGTATTGGCTACTATTGCCAGTGGGGCTGCAGCAAGACCCTTTAAAACTCACAGCAATGCCCTAGATATTGATCTATACCTGAGAATTGCTACCGAACTGTATTTGAAGAGGCTTATAGTAGGCGGCTTCGAAAGAGTATATGAGATGGGCAAAGACTTCAGAAATGAGGGCATAAGCGTCAGGCATAATCCGGAATTCACAATGATAGAGCTGTACCAGGCCTATGCGGATTATAACGATATGATGGAGCATTGCGAACAATGTATAGCTTACTGTGCCCAGGAGGTTCTGGGAACTACAAAGATAACATATCAGGGAACTGAAATCGATTTGACTCCTCCATGGAACAGGATAACTATGATAGATGCGGTTAAAAAATATTCCGGAGTTGACTTCAGGGAAGTCAAGGGCGATGAAGCCGCCAGAGAAATGGCAAAGAAGCTTAACATAGAAGATGAATTGAAAAAGGATTTGAAATATTGCACCTGGGGCGATATCCTTAATGCCGCCTTTGAAGCTTATGTTGAGGAGCATTTGATACAGCCTACATTTGTAATAGACTATCCTGTGGAAATATCACCGCTTACAAAAGCAAAGAAAGACGACCCTACAATTACGGAGAGGTTTGAAGCCTTCATCTTTGGCAGAGAAATAGCCAATGCCTATTCGGAGCTCAATGATCCCATAGTGCAGAAGGAAAGATTCCTGCAGCAGCTTAAGGACAGAGAATATGGGGATGACGAAGCCTATGCCATGGACGAAGATTTTGTAAACTCTCTTGAGGTAGGTATGCCGCCCACAGGAGGCATGGGAATAGGAATAGACAGGATCATAATGTTCCTTACAGACTCTTATTCCATAAGGGATGTAATACTTTTCCCCACAATGAAGCCATTGGCAGATTAGATAAATAAAAAAAGCATGGAGAAAGGTCGGACTTCATAGGTAAGTTGCAGAAAACAAAGTAAATTCAAAGCTGTCGGTCAAGTCGGTTGAGAGTTTATTATCTATGGTATCCCTTATGAATCCATCTTAAAAAAGCAGTAGCGATATGACTATTATGCCGTATCGTTACTGCTTTTGTTGCGGGTCAAAGTAAGAAAGTACCCTTAGTACAGAATTATTTGTTTTTTCGTTTTTTCAACTTTNNCAGAAAAATATGGCATACAGAAAATGCTATAAAGATGATAAGGAATATTTTCAAAATTTGCAACCATATTATACCGGGAAATCTGAGCCATCCCAAAAAGTACGATATGGCAGTTAGACCAGTACTCACGCAAAGTGCTCTTAATAAACTCCGCTTTATCATATTTCCAACCTAACTTTACTACAAGACATAATTAACAAAGTTTTTAAATCCACTTCCATCAAACCAGACACATTATCGAAATCGGTATGCTTGATATTATGGTTGTATCCCGTATCATGTGTCCACCCTAAATTACCTTTGAAGAAATACATTTTTCTGGTCCAACCAGCCCAATACTGTGTACCGGAATATCCACTCACAGTTACAATTCTTGTATGCATTAACGATACATTGGACCTGTCCGCAGTAAAAGCATTAGCTACACTATTTACTCCATTGACTATCACTGTAGATACCACACCTACAACAATAGAGCTAACCAAACCAATCCAACTCCACCCACCAGTCAGCGCCCACGCTATAACTGCTGTTATAGCAGTATCCTTTGCGAACCAGTGAGAATCTGGGGTGGTATTGCTTGTAGTCTGGGACTCAGTACAGCGGACATAGTAGATAGTACCATTATAGCTTTTGTTCGCACTTCCCTTAAGTTTAGATGTATAGTTTGAGCCAAATGCATCAGTTATTGCAGAACTTAATGTGCTGAATCCTCGAGTACTTCCAACAACATTTCTGTTCAAACGTGTTACGTCGTTAAAAGAAGCAATGTTTGCTATGATAACGCAATTTAAAGCATCGTAGCTATCAATTGAATACGTTGCTTCTACATTGTATCTGCTATAAATCTCGCTGACATCATATACCTCGCTTACAACAACGACCCCATCATTCGTACGCACATATGAAAACTGTATTTTTCCCTCTGGTGTAATTTGAGAACAGTATGACATTTCTGGAGTTACCGAGGTATATAGAATGCTATTATTCCATTTAGCTATTTGTTTTGCAGATTTCAAATCTTTATTGATATCTTGTGAAATAACTGTAAAATCTGGTACATTTGATTGTGCTGCAAAAGCCGGAGCAACACTTAATTGCATTGTTAGAGCCATAACTAACAAAAGAGAAACAAATCTTAATTTCTTTTTCATCATATTTTCCTTTCTTCATTTTGAGTATTGTTAAGTTAAATGAAATTTTGCTTTTCATACATCCACTTTAAGTATATACTTTTAAACTTATATCCCTAACGGAATCACCCCCTAAATAAAGAGTTATAGCACACTTAAATACTACAACTTCCCGAGGTAGCCTCAGCGCTTTCAGAACCAACAGTCACAACTATCCTTGTACGATATTCTGTGCCAATAGTACCTGAATAACTTTTTGATAAGGATGCACTACCCGTGCCGCTAATGCTCCAAGAAGNNATTTTCCATAGCTATATTTTTCCAAGTACATCGTACCTGTAATCTTGACCGTGCTACTTTGTGCTTTGACATATGCCTCAGGATAAACTGTTCTGCCGCTGGCAGAAATTGCAGGGATAATATCGCTGATGTTTGTCCAACGCGGCATGACAACTATAATGGAAGAACCTGGTAGTAATTTACACGATTGTTCAGCAGCATACACAGGACATGTTAACGCTCCCATTACTATTATTAATGACATAATTTTTACTACCGTTTTTTTCACTTTCATAAAAAATCCTCCTCGTTGTTATTTAGGTCTCTTACCTATATAACGCACAAGGAGGAAAAAAGGGACAGCATATTTTAAAATTATTTTATTTTTTTATATTTTCAGCGACTTTAAACACTTCTTCTAAATCGAGTGCTGCAGTAATTTTACATGAAACACCATCCTGCTGCCAAATCAAATGTGTAATAGCAATCCTTTCCCAGTAAAACGCTATACCATTTTTAAAGGATACTTCACTTATCTGTCCATCTTCCGTGTCACTATAAAATCTTGTGTTGGTTGCGATTACGATCAAAATATCATTACCCTGCGGGTTGATATATTCATATGTAACCATCGAACGCATTTCAGTTTTTTGAAATAGTTCAAATCCTTCCGGAACATATACAATATTGAAATCCGCTAAACTAATATTATTTTGCTCTGTTGTAATTTCTGCACTCTGTGGTATGAAAATACTAAACTGCGGAAAGGTTTTCACTACCCAATTAAAGAATCGCTCTCTTAGCTCAGCATTCGCTACAAGTGCAGTTGAGAAACTAATGGCACAAATTAGTGCGAAAATTGCTACTCGTTTCATAATCAACATTACTACATTTGTAGTTTTTTGAGCAGCTTTGATTTCTTTCAATCCTCGTCTAAATGCATCGGAATACTTGGGAGCATTCGATATATCAAAATCATCTTGAGTTGTATATTCCAAAAGGGCTATCTCACAGGCTTGTCTCATTGAATTGTCATCAATCAAAGCCTCGGTCAGCCCCATAAGGTTGGATAACATTTTTCTAACATATCGTAATTTGCCAACAGAATTCTCCGTTTTCAACATTACGTCTGTATCAGATGATGTAAAGTTAAAGTAATATTTGAAGAAAAGGATATTCATATACTCCAACGGCAAGGCTTCTATTTTCTGTGCCAAGGCGAGAATTTCTTCCGCAGTAAGCGACTGAACCAAAGCACTGTCAAAATCAAGTTGACTTAACTTAGTAAGCTCAATTTGCAACGATTGTTTGCATACACCCCTCATGATGTTATCAAACGTGCTAGACATTTCTCTCACCTTCTTTATATAAAGCGCGCAATTTCTTTAAGATACGCTGACATCGTTTCTTAGCGGTTTCTTCATTGCGGACAGGATGTCAAGCAGGTTAACCGATGAACGATTTGAAATGCTGTCACAGGATTACGAGGACGAAAGGCTGCGCTGACCGCAAGGGTACAGCAGCTTGAACAGGAAATTGCCAGCCACATCGAAAAAGCCGTCAATGTGGAGCATTTCTTGAGGATTATTGAGAAATATACCGACATCAACAAACTGACCCCTAAAATTCTGCGAGAGTTTATTGAACACGTTGAAGGCCACGAACGTAGCGTTTACCACGGCAAGGATGCCATACAGCAGATTGATATTTATTATAATTTTATCGATTTGATGCCGTAATGACGGAAAAGGCACAGGATACTGGGATATCATGTGCCATGACCTAAGGAAGTACAAACTTTCCTATTACGCCCCGCCAAACGCCATGCTTTTTCATTTGGCTTTCATTATTTCTTTTTCAATATTCTCCATATACTCAATAGAAGAAGGCGATAACATTTTAAATAATTCTTCCCTGCATCGCTTTGTTACGTCTGTTCTTGCTTCTTTTCTATTTTGGGCAAAATCAATCCAGCTGATTTTTTTCCTTCCGTGATAGACATCATAATCACAGATCCTCGTATTATCTGAGGAAATTTCAAGGCCGAGCAATATTTTCTTTATGTGCTTTGGTTCATATAAGGTAAAAAATCTTATGGTGTACACACCTACGGACATCAGCAAAACCGCATAGTCCTTTGACCAGCTTTCTCCAAGCACAAGCCCCAGCTCCAGATTTTCAAGCACATGCATAAGTCTCCTATAATGAAGGTGATAAGCATTATATATGTCATATATCCTTATCTCTACCTCATACCAGTTCTTATTTTCCAAGCCTTCATTGAGATATCTTAATGCATTTACCTTAAAATTTCTGTATAGCCCTTTGGTTGGATGCCCGATGACTATGCATTTATCATACAGATCATCGAGCCCAAGATTGTTGATCAAAGGCTTATCCGTAAAGGTAATAACGCTGGAAGGCAAATCAAGATTAAAGAAGGTTTCCTTAAGATCCCTTATTTCTCCTTCATAGTCTTTCAATATGGAATATATTATTTTGCTGATATTGCCGAAGTATCTGAAAATCAATAATCTGGGGGCCAGCTTAAGGCTTTTTATCAAATGATCATTTTTTTCATTGACCATTCTGCATAAAATATGATCCAAATCCTGGGGCAGCATATATACAGGACTCTCTTCGCTTATTACGGAAGGTTTATTTATGTCATCTGTAATAT
>DPSW01000309.1 GCA_003527145.1 Clostridiaceae bacterium
CAGCCTCTCAGCTGGCCCTCCTTTTTCAAAGACACAAAAACCCCTCTTTTTGTGTTTCGCATCTCCTCTGTCACATAAGCAGGCTCATAATCAATATATTTGCCATAAAGCAAATAATTGGTGAGGCTTTCACGAGCAAGCCTTACATATGGGTCTGAATTGTTTATTTTCTCGCTGAACCTTTTTTTGCCCGACTCAAGCAGGGCATTGTACATATCTGTACCGGCTTCAAGAGAAAAGCTCATGACTCCATAACCTACTCCAAAGGTGCCTTCATAGGATAAAAGATGACCTTTGATATTATAGCCGTTCATAGCACCAAGCATTATATAATAGGNNCAGCAGCTTTTTCTACAATATTGCAGTCCATATTGAATACGCCCTGGACATCCCCTTCCTCCAGCAGGGATATGATCTCCCTATCAAAGGCCTCGCCCTCCGCTGCATAGCCATATGGGCCTTCAGCACTAAGCTTATGAGACAAGTCTCCGCTTGCGATAAATACAGCCCTGGAATCGCTTTCCTCTACAGCTTTTCTTACGCACATGCCAAACTTATACAGCTGCATCTTAGGGAGCATTCCATAGGTTATATGCACCAGCTTATAGGCTGAAAGCCTTTTGTTAATAAAATATAGAGGCACCATGGCGCCATGATCCAGCTCATAATCTATCCCGTATCGCTTTGCAGAGTTTTTGGTTATCTCTGCCGTCATAATGCCTTCTTCCTCAGCCAGCCCTATTATTTTCTCAGTAAGTGTTATGTCTATTTCTTCCTTAAACGCTGCTTGAGGAGCACCGAATTTCTCCAGGTTTCCCTTTATGCTGTTATCATAGGCCAAAGCCACTGCATCACTAAACACAGGTCCATGAGGAGTCACTATAATTATTGTATCTGCATTCATAGATGCTATCTCCGCTGCGGCTTTATCAAATGCATCGGAAGTAGCCTTAATCTTTCTCTCCTCGCCTCTGCCTACCTCAGGCACTATGATGGGTGGATGAGGCATAGTGTAAAAAGCAGATATGCTGCCCATAAGATCACCTCGATTTTATTTATATACGTCGCCTTTCGTATCTATCTTGAGTATTTTTATTTGTCTCTCATCTTCTATTAAATAAATTATTCTATATTTGCCCACTCTCAATCTAAATAATGGCGGCAAATTGTTGCCTTCAAGTCGTTTTATATCTCCTGCAGGTATGTTATCAATACTTTTTTTTATTCTCATAGCTATTTTCTTATCGAAAACTTCTAATGCCTTCTTCGCTTGTTTAGAATATATTATATTGCTCATTATTCCATATCCTCTATCATTTTGCTTATTTCACTGTCAGAATACCATTCGTTGTTTACAAGTATTTGAGCAATTTCTTCCTCATCTTCAGACTCAAGAACCAGTATTGGCTCTTCTTCCTGTTTTATAAACTTAATAAAGCTGATAACTTTGCCGAGTTTTTCTTCTGGCAACTCCTTAACTAAATCCATAATCATTTTCTTCGGGANNAAGAATCGTACCAATGCTTCTATTTTACCCTTTTCAAAATAAACTCTTCATGCCTTGTTACTTCTGTTTCTATTCTGTCAAGTTTATCAAAGGCTTTATCCAGTTACATATATTATACTATATCAAACAAACACATTTATGCTATTATTATATCATTATATTAATAATTGTAGTATTTTTGCGTAAGAATCCGCATCATCCTTTTGATGCCTTACAAGGGACAAAGATATCCTGCTACGATCCAGCAGGATATNNCTTTGTTTATTGGATTCTAAAAAATAATCAACAATATCCTCGATGGATACAAGACCCACCAGAACATTTCCCTCTACTATAGGCAATGCGATAACATCTTTGCTCCTTAATTTTTTGGCTACCTCTATAATTTCTTCATCTGCCTGAGCCTTCACCACTTCTTTTGTCATCACCCATTCTACAGGACAGCTTTTATAATGCCCCGGCTCCATTAGGAAGCGATGGATATCCGCCTTTACTATTATTCCCAGAAGATTATTATTTTCATTGACAATAGGAGTTCCATGGATTTTTTCCCTGTTCATTATTTCTAAAACCTTGTCAACAGTATCACTAGGCTTTACAGCTATTACAGGTGTTCTCATTATTTCTCTTATCTTCATTGAAATAACTTCTCCTTTCCAATAAACCTATTATGCAGCTTATATTGTTCTTAAGGTTTCGCTCGCTGATGCTCTATTTTTTGCGGAGTCTTATGAGGAAGTAAAAGAATCAATAAAAGATGCTGTTAAATGCCATTTTGAAGAAACGTCTATACCTAAAATGACCAGGATTCATTTTGTTAAGGAAGAGGTTATGGCTATATGAAAATCCCTGGAGACGTTTCAGGTCAAGATCTCATCAGGATATTAACGAAGTTACTAAGCAAACAGGCAGTCATATAAGACTTACATCTATGCTTAATGGGGAGCATCACATAACCATTCCAAATCATGATCCTGTAAAAGTTGGAGCATTGAATTCAATTATAAATGACATTGAAAATCATAAAAAGATAGATAAAATGACACTTATTAATGAGTTATTTAAATAACAGCGATTTTTATGCCTTTTCCCTTTATAATGATTTATAACACTATTACAATTTGGATAGCAGTATATTGTCTATCAATCTATTTAGTATCATCATTTATTTAAAAACCTATAAAACTCTTTTATTTCTTCAATTAGTTCTTTCGGTACTTCTTGATCAAAGCCTATTATGTAATATTGCTTTGGCTTTTTGCCATAAGGTATATCCTTGGAATATCCCCAGTAGACCTCAACCTTTAAAAAGTTTTTCATTGGCCTGAGCGTGACTAGATTCTTCCTGCCGCCAATATCTCTGACCAATTCGAAGGATGAATTATATCCACCTGAAGAGGGATCATCTCTCCAGTTTCCATTGAAGATATAGCCTTCGTCTGTAAGGCGCTTATCTAATTTCAGTATAGCTTGTTTATTGCCTGGGCATAAATCCTTAAACTTACTATCCTCAGTGAATAATTTCATATTATTCACATGCTCATCCCCTTTTTTATAGTTATTATAGTTGTACAATCATAATCTTATATCTACATTTTGTCCTAAATGCGGATTCACCGACAATTCCATTGCTTTCACAGTCTGCTCCAACATCTGATTTAAATCTGCAGCTTGCACCTTGGCCTGCTCTATTGTCATTTTCAGCACTGAAATACTGGCCTGCTGCTTTATAGCCGAATGATTCATTGCTGACGCTAATGCAGCTATGTCCATATGATCACACTCCTTTTAAATTTTAGTAGCAGCTACCTCATCTTTAATACCTTTTATACTATGCTTTAGTATCTTTTTATTTTCTGTTAAAGAAAGGCTTGTCTCATTCATATATCTATTTATTTGTTCCACACATAAATTATATACATCATTTTGCTTATATCTTTTATACCAATCTACAGTATATTGTATGGCTATTTCTATTGGCAGCTTAGGAGACCATCCTAGCCGTAATTTAGCCTTGCTAATATCTAAATTCAACAATTGAGCCTCATGCATGCCTTCTTCGGAAGATATATCTTTTAAATCACCCCATCCATATTGCTTGATTATCTCATTTGCTATTTGCCACACCGTCACTACTGAGTCTAAGTTAGGCCCAAAATTCCACGCTTCACTATATTTTATCGGATTCTCCGTCATTTTTTGTCCTAACATAAGATAACCATTTAAAGGTTCCAATACATATTGCCAAGGCCTTACTGATTGAGGATTTCTAATATTAATACTTTGTTTATTCTCCATAGCCTTTATACAATCTGGAATGATTCTGTTAATAGCCCAATCTCCGCCTCCTATTACATTTCCTGCTCGAACAGAAGCTATAGCCTTACCATGCTTATTATATTGATTAGGGTTCATAAAAGATTGCCTCCATGAACTGATAGCAACTTCACACGCCGCTTTAGAAGAACTATAAGGATCATACCCGCCTAAAGAATCTATCTCTTTATATCCCCAAACCTGCTCTTTGTTTTCGTAACATTTATCTGTAGTGATGAAAATTCCCACTTTTGCACTTTCAGTTCTTCTCACGCATTCTAACACGTTAATTGTTCCCATCACATTAACTTCATATGTATATACAGGCTGTTCATAGGACTGTGCGACTATCGGTTGTGCTGCTAAATGAAAAACATAATCAGGTCTATATTTGCTAAATACCTCCTTTAATTTATCAAAATCCCTTATATCGCCTCTTATATCAACTATTCTATCCTCAAGCTTAGCCAGGACAAAATTGCTCTTTGAATATAAAGGATCTAAACCATAGCCTATTACCTTGGCTCCAAGTTCGATAAGCCATATGCCCAACCAAGAGCCCTTAAATCCTGTATGACCTGTAACCAAAACTGTCTTACCAGCGTAAACATTATTAAATCCTTGCATATTGCTACCATACCTTCCAAAAGGCTTCCTTATTCTTCCATAATTNNCCCATATCTCTTTCATTATCCATGCATGCCCATAAGCCTTCATGTTTATAGACTGCTATATTCCCCGCTGCTGCAAGCCTTTCAAAAACATCAATCTCTAAATCACATTCTTCATCTTCCGTCAGGTATTCTAATAACTTTTTATTAAATACCATATACCCTCCATTAATTAGGCCTTGAGATGTTTGAGCCTTTTCTTCAAAAGAGGTCAATATATCGCCATCAGCTTGGAGTTCCCCAAATCTAGCAGGAGGATGGACTCCTGATATGGTCACAATCTTGCCCATTCTCAAATGAAAGTCTACTAAGTTATTTATATTAATATTGGCTAGTCCATCTCCATAGGTTAATAAGTTAACATCATCTTCTAGAAATTTTTCTACTTTCTTAAGCCTTGCACCTTTTAAAGAGTCCAATCCTGTATCAACCAGTGTAACCTTCCAATCCTTCTCATTATGATTATTATGGAATTCTATACTATCGTCCTCATAGTTTATAGTAAAATCACTATTTCTTTCCTTGTAATGTAAAAAATACTCTTTTATGATATGGGCTTTGTAACCTAAACATATCACAAATTCTTTAATGCCATAATGGGAGTATATCTTCATAATATGCCAAAGTATTGGCTTACCACCTATCTCAACCATAGGCTTAGGTACCAAACTTGTTACTTCTCCCAATCTGCTTCCATATCCCCCTGCAAGAATAACTAGCTTCATAGATTTTCCTCCTCATTAATGGGATTTGACAAAATTCTTGATACATTTAATCATATAATCCAACATTTCTTGTGTCATTCCTGAGTATACTCCTATCCAAAAGCTATGGTTCATAGCATAATTTGTATTGAATAAGCTGCCTATTTGCTTATACCCTTTTTGTTCTTTCCTCATCTTGTCAAAACAAGGATGCATGATAAGATTTCCAGCAAATAACATGCGGGTTTGAATGTTACATTCCTCTAAGTATTCTACAATTTCGTCTCTCCTAAAGCTTATCCCTTCCTTAACGCTTATTAAAAACCCAAACCAACTTGGCTGTGAATTCTCATTCGGCTCTGGTAAGACAAGCACATCTTCAAGCTCCTTAAGTTCTTCTCTTATATAGTTCCAGTTTTTTATTCTTGCTTGGATAAATCCTTCCAGTTTTTCAAGCTGTGCACAACCTATAGCTGCTTGTAAATCAGTAATTTTAAGATTATAACCAAAATGAGAGTATACATATTTATGGTCATAACCATATGGAAGCTCTCCATATTGACCCTTAAATCTCTTTCCACACTTATTGTCTACACCGGATGGACAGGAGCAATCACGCCCCCAGTCTCTTAAAGATAAAATTATTTTAGACAGGAGAGGGTTGTCCGTATATACAGCCCCTCCTTCCCCCATGGTCATATGATGAGGGGGGTAAAAGCTAGAAGTTCCAATATCACCTATAGTTCCAGTGTAACACCATTTCCCATCAATGTAATATTTTGACCCCAAAGCATCACAGTTATCTTCAATAAGCCACAGGTTATGCTCATCACATAATCTCTTAATCTCACATAGATCAAAAGGATTTCCTAATGTATGAGCAATCATTATAGNNTTCTACCTGACTACAATCAATATTATACTGAGGGATAGTAATATCAATAAACGCGGGAATAGCTCCATACTGAATAATAGGGGCTACAGTGGTCGGGAATCCCGCCGCAACAGTTATGACCTCATCACCAGGCAAAATGCTCCTATTCCCTAATAAAGGAGAAGTAAGGGCCATGAAGGCTAATAAATTAGCACTTGAACCGGAATTACAAGTGTAACAGTATTTTATATCTAAAAAATGGGCTAGCCTTTCTTCAAACTCCTTTGTATATCTACCGAAAGTTAACCAAAACTCCAAGCCTGCATCAATTAGGTTTAAAATTTCTTTTTCATCGTAAACTCTTCCTGCATAGTTTACTTTTTTACTTTTATTGCATAGCTTGCCTTCATCTAGTCTGGCCTTATAATATTCTTCTGCCATTTTCATTATTTCTTGTTTTAACTGATTACTATTCTTCAATGCTTTACTCTCCTATCTAATAATCCATAAAAACCAGTAAAATTATAAAGCTACTATCTTTTCAAAGAGTTGGACTGCTTCGTAAATATTGCTAACTCCAAACTTACTTGCATCGAGAACAAGTCCGCCATTATCAGTAAATCCCTCTTGGTAATATTTCATTCCATCATACGAGTATTTCTCGATAATACGAGGGGTGAAAACTCGTGCACAGATTTCTTTCTCGACATATTCCGCAATTTCTGCACGAATCAAACTTGCGGAGTATCGAAGCATGTTAAGCTTTTTGTCTATCTGGATATCCTCAATAGATAATTGCTCAACCAACAACTCAAATACCTTCTTCCAATCAAGTTGCTCCAATATATCCGGCAATTGTACTCCCAGCGCAATAGTCCTTAATATGCCACAATACAATGACCATCTATCCGTGGGGTATCGCGGCAACAGCCTTTCTACTGAAAATTGAGAATAGACACCAACATTCTTTAACTTCATATTCTGCAATTGAGTCAGTTCGGCATCGCTAGTAATCGTCTTCTGTGACTGCGCACCAATTGATGCGCTTGACATTCCTGCAATTGTTAAAGGGTATCTTATCGCAGGAAAACTATTATTAATGGAAAGGTTAACGATGCCCATATAGATATCCTGGGCGTTTCCATCCCACAACCGCCCTGTTTTATAAAGCAGTGTTTGGAAATAACTTCTCCTGAAGCCCGAATTGATATATAACAGAGGCAACCCATACATGATATTGGGATCATGTATCACCTGGTTCAAGGTTGCTTTTCCGGCTATTCTCTCAATTTTAANNTTTTGATAATGTCCGGGAACCACAAATTGATGTTGCTGTCCTTTGTTGAAGCCGGGCCATGCGTAAAAACCTCTGTCCCACACTACGATCTCATCACCTGGAATATGTTTGAGCGCATCATGAAGCACTTCCAGAGCCCAAGGTAAAACAGCGTCATCAGCACCAATTGAGAAAATAAATCTGCCCTTTGCTTTCAAAAATGCAAACTCAAAGCTTTTGGCAAGCGGCAGATCTCTAGGTGCTCTGAAGTATTTGATCCTCTCATCATTGAGTTCCTTCCAAAGATTGTACACCTCTGTGTTTCCCGCCACTGAATTGTCACTTAAAACAATTTCATAGTTGCCAGTAAATCGCTGATTCAGGCAAGTCTGTAATGTGCTGCGCAAAGTATTTGCCGAATTTCGCGCAGGCACAACAATGGAAAAATCATATTTTGCCGGTTGGGACAGTTCAGTCCACGCATCAAAGCCATAAATCTGACTAATATAGGACATATAATCTCCTGCCCAGCCAAACTCAATGTTTCGATTCAGATAGTCAGATTTGAAGTGTGACAGTCTCTGAAACTTTTTTTGCAGAAGTTTACTCCCATCTAATCTGTCAAACATATCTCCGCTACTTAGAATCGTAGCAAGATGATTTTCAGAGAAAGCATCAATAATGTAACGTATGATATAATCTCTGTTATCCTCTAACCATTCTCCATCCTGTATCAATGCTACCGGATAAATAACTGTTAGATTTACATACTCTTGCATATTTTCCAGACTTACCGAAAANNATTTTTAATGGGACACTCAATCGGTAACTTAATCAAGAACACCCTCTTTTCTAACTTAGAGAGTATTTCTGCTGCAATCTGGCAGTCCACTGAATCTTCATGGCTGCTTTCAATAACGATAAAAGTACTCTGCATCGGATCGCTCAGCCGCTCTATAAGGTATCCCATATTAGGCTGCTCTTCCACCCAATCCACAATTGGTATTTTGCATTCAGACACTAATTTGTTGGCATACAGTAATAGCAGCAAATATAAGTTTAGGTTATCTGTAATGTAATACTGGTCTGCAAGACTTGTCACATTTTCCATCGTATCATCGTGTTCTAATAATCTGCTCCGAACCTGTGACAAGGTTAAATAATATTGTTTTAATGATTCCAGTGCGGAATCTGTCTGCTCCAATAAGTATGTATAAAGAGCAGTCAGAAACTCATATCTTGTCTTGGCAATATGGCAATCATCTTCAATCAATCTACCGCTAATATCAAAAAACATTTTTGTTTCTTCAGCTATACTTTCAAGATTGAACTTTTCCGCTAAAACCGATTGAATTTCTTGATATGGATAAGCCAATTTTAACATGGCTTCTGCTTTAGCTAAATACCACTGCTGTCTAACCGGTTTCCATTGATAAAGCTTTTCTAACTCCTCTAATGCCTTCTTAGGGTGGTGTGCTATCTGCTTTTTTATTTTCTGAATTTGATTAAGGTAACTATCCTTTGTCATACTTATCTCCTTAAATAATCTGTACAAGTGCCTGCTCATTATTATACACTATACCGATTATACTGTTGTCAAAGTCAAGCAGCATTTGACAGTTTTTTTGATCAAAACTAAGTCATTCTAGCATATCTAAT
>DPSW01000083.1 GCA_003527145.1 Clostridiaceae bacterium
TTTCTTTGTTTTCATTCTTTTCAAGGTATTGGAGAAGCACATAAAGCTTGTTGTCCTTGTCAAAAGACAATAGCCCGTCCCAGTTTTCCCCCACTTCAGTTTCTCCGGTTTTACTGCCGTCCTTGTCAAATATGTATAGCTTCTTTTCATAGTAGTTATATACAGCCAGTTCTCCGTTGCTTCCCATGGCAACGGATGATATTCCTTTGCTTCCATTGGCCGAATATATTTCTTTGGCTTCATAGGTGAATTGCTCCTGCTCCTTATTGGTGCTGGTAGCAGGATTTGTCCCGCAGGCTGTGGTGAATATTATGCTTATGACCATGAAGAAAAGAATTATACGCTTCACTTTAACTCTCTCCTTAAACTTGTAAATTGGTTTTGTTCAAGCATCATTATATGGCTTAATTAAAGTATAACTGAAAGAGGCAAAAGTTTACAGCTGCAAGAGACAAAAGGTAACTTTTTAAGGATAAAATGTATATGAAGCATGGAAATCATGATCCAGCGTTTTGTTCTACTGCTGATTTCATTTACACCTTTTGGAATTATTGATATAATATAATTAACAAACGAAAGGGGGATGAAATTGGGGAATAATAAGCAGGAGCTTTTAAGCCCTTTGAGCGACATAGTATTTAAAGCCTTATTTGGCAGGGAAGAAAAAAATAGCAAAATAATACTCATAGATTTTCTAAATTCTGTACTATCTCTTGAAGGTAATGAAAAGATAACTGAAATAATTCACTTAAGCCCTTTCAACATAAAAGAATACAAAGAGGATAAAGGCTCCATATTTGACATAAAGGTAAAGAATCAGAGAGAAGAAAGAATAAACATAGAAATGCAGATAAACAATGTAGATGATTTCAGGAAAAGAAGCTTATATTACTGGAGCAAGATGTACTCCGAAACCATAAAGGAATCTGAAAACTATACAAATCTAAAAAAGAGCATAGTAATAAACATAATGGATTTCGAAATAATAAAAGAGACAAACAGATACCACACAGAGTATAGGATACTGGAAAAGGAAGAAAAGTTTCCATTACTGGATGATCTGGAAATACACTATATAGAACTTCAAAAATTCCATCCTCAAAAGGATCCGGAAGAAATGGAAGCCATAGAATTATGGCTGAGCTTTATAAAAAAAGCCGGAAAAGAAGAAATAGAAAAACTGGTTGAGAGAAAGGAGGAGCTGAGTATAGCTATGGAAATGCTGAAAAAAATAAGTGCAGATGAAGAATTGAGAGAAAAATATGCAGCCCGTGAAAAGGCCCGACTTGACGCCATATCAAGCCTTAAGTTTGCTGAGATGAAGGGCATGGAAAAAGGCAAGGCCGAAGGTAGAGCCGAAGGTAGAGCTGAAGGCAAAGCTGAAGGCAAGGCAGAAATACTCATAAAGCAATTTACAAAGAAATTTGGTGTACTGCCTGCATCTTTGCAGGATAGTATACGAAATGCCGCTCTTCCTGTTTTGGATTTGCTGGCAGAAAATATATTTGAGCTCAATTCTATAGAAGAAGTCATAAATTTAATCGATAAAAAATAAGGAAGCCAAATAAAAGGCTTCCTTTTCCTTACTCATTAAGATACAACTCCACCTTGTTCTGTATGGTCTTAGCCGTTTCTTCTGCGCTCCTGCTGCCAGAAAGGTATACTTTGATTTCCTCCCAGATGGTATTGAATAGCTCATCTTGAGGGACAAAAGAAGAATTATTATTAAGGTTGCTTCTTATAATATTCAAGTTCTCTACATAAGCATTGCTTTCTTCCAAACGGTTTGTCTCTTTCATTTTGGCCAAATATTCAGAAATTCTTCTTTCATCAGCTTTCTTATTTATAACAAAATCATTTTCACTTATATAGAACTGAATTTCCTCGCTTAAAAGGTATTTCACAAATTTCCATGCCTCTTCTTTATTCTTTGAACCATCATTTATGGATGCATTAAAGCTCTTAAAAGTTTTTGCATCCGAGTATTCCCCTTTAGGGCTTGGCAAAACAATTTTCCCATTTGAATAGCGGCTAAAAAAATTCAAGTCCAAATATCTGCCTATATACATTGGATAAAACAATACAGCTTCTTCTAATTTGCTCAGATTGTCAGCATCTCTTCTAGATGCATCAGCTTCAGGGTGCATAAATTTAATCTTTATAGACTTTAAAAGTTTTAAAGCAGCTAAAAATTCCTTAGAGTCGAATCTCGCTATTTTTTTCTTCCAGTCAATATAATAGTCAGCATCATCTTTTATTAAGTCTTCCAGTCCATAATTTTCATCATGCTCAAATTGAGGTATTGCATAACATCTCTTATCAGTAGTTACTGCCTTATAAAAATCCTTCCATGTCCAATCATCGGATATTTCTATTCCTTTTTCCTCAAGAAGCTTTTCATTTGCGACAAAGCAATCAAATAAGTAAGTAAGAGGGAGAGTATAGAGACAGTCATTGTATCTTGAGCCATCAATAATAGATGAGTAATAATCGTTTATATGGAATTCCTCATCTGTCTTAATCATTTCATCCATATTCACCATTAATCCCTTATCCATATAATCCTTGGTATAATATCCAAAGCCGCAAATTATATCAGGTCCTTTTCCTACCATCAGCTCCGTGTTCAGTCTTTCACTATATTCTTCATATGGAATATCTACTATATTTGTTACATTTACTTTTATTTGGGGGTTTTCTTTCTCAAATTGCTTTGCTGCGTTTGAAAAATAGTTAACATAATCTCTGGCTTCAAAGTTTATTTCTTTCTTAATATCATTAGCAGCTGCTGTTTTTTCATCTGTTTTTATATATTGAAATAATTTGCTCTCATCCTTAAAGCTCCCGCATACATAGATGACTTCATCCTTATCTACAGCTATAGCATCCACATATTCAACGGCAGAAAGCTTGCTGTAATCCAGAAGCTTGGATATAGCATCCTTTTCCACATCATATTTTGAAATTATACTGCGATTTAAACCATAAAGGGTTTTTGTATCTTTGTTATAATATATCATGTAGGGCCCTTGTTCTTTTGGATATTCTTTTTGCCATATGACAGAGTATTTCTTTGTATCCATGCCTTCAAGGATTTTTTCATAGGTTTTGGTATATCTTAATGTGATCAAATTATCATTTTCATCCAGGTCCATATCCCAGTATGTATCTTTTTCAAGCTTATGCAGGTTATTCAGCTTTTCATCGAATATTTCTATAGAGCCGTTTAATTTCAAAGTGTATATATTCCCCCTGCTGTCTATTTTTATCTTTCTTATTATTTCATCTTTAACATTCTCACTGTTTCCTATTTCTTTTATTTCACTTTCATAAGCTATCTCTTCATTCTCTTGTGAGTATATATGGAGCTGTCTTTTTATTTTGATTATTTCATTATCACCATTTCTCTCATACTCTTGAGTCAACATATATATGTCATCGTTTTCAGAAAAAGCNNTCCTCTGCCCAACTCTATTTTTTCTGCTTTTTCTTCATTTTTCCCCAGAATGGATAATTCCGCTTTATCATAATTATAGACGCCTATTTCATCCTTATGGCTCAAGTCTATCGAATTAAAGTTTTTGATCCCAAGCAAATCGCTCAGTATTATTTCCTGGTACATAAAGGAATCTTCTACAACTTGATCATTGCTCGCCTCTTTACCCCCTTTGCAGCCGGATAATAAGCAAACCAATACAATTACCAGGGCAATAAGCATTGCCCTGGATAGTGTTTTTTTCATGCTTTCGCCACCTCATTTCTAATTTTGCATATCCCTACCATCATCATTATCATCAATTATACAGCTAATTCTTTAAGATAAAATCAATAAGATATTAAGAATGTATTAAGATTATCAAAAGTATTTATAAAATTATCCATTTGCAGCTATTAATTATAAACATATACCTCATCATCGTACAAAACAAGCATAAGAAAAACAAATATGAGGCTGTCTATTTCACAGCCTTCTCCAAAAATATTTCTTTAATTTTTGTTAGCGGTAGATTGCCATTATGGCCTATTATNNTCCAATTTGATGTTGTTTTTTCCTCTCCAAGATAATTCACCAGCTTATGTCTGCCGCAAGCCGTTATCTCAATACCGTCGGCAGATTGAAAATTATAAGTAAACTGCCCTTCTTTCAATATATCGCTTTTATCCGACTTTATGCCTAATACATTATGGAAGCAGGCGGGATAAGTTGCTATATCCTCGTTAGACTTGGCAGCGACAATGATCAGGCCTTTATCATAAGCTCTATCTGCAATTTTTTTCAATGGCTTCTTGTCTTTACTGTGTACTGTTCCTATACTTAAGTTTATTATATCTACTTCTTTATCTATGCACCATTTTATTGCATTTATCAGCCTCTCTATATTCCCCTGCATATTATCATTGAGAACCTTAATGCTGCTTAATTTTGCATTGCTGCAATATTTCTTTATTATCCTTGCACATACTGTTCCGTGGCTGAACTTGCATCTGTTATACCCATGCCTGTCCACTGCTTCAAGATTTTCGGTAATTATAATATTATGCTCTAAATATAAGGGACCATAGTAACCTTCGTTTACTCCATCATCAATTATTGCAACATGAATATCTCTCATTTCATATAACCTTACGGCCCTCTTGAGAAGTTATAATTGAATAGATATTATTAAAGCTTGAAAACTTGCCTTCAGCAATAGCTTCCTGGGGAATCGTTATCCCAAATTCTTTTTCAATTGCATAGAGCAAATATACCAAGTCCCTTGGCCTAAGGTCAAAGCATTGACTCAGAAGATGCTTGTCTAAATGCGATTCACTCATATTGTCAAAATCCAATTTTACAATATCTTTAAGAATTCTCTTCAGCTTCTGTATTTGTTGCATTTGTGCCCCTCCCTTTTTAATCTATTCATTGAGATACAACTCCACCTTGTTTTGTATAACCTTAGCGGTTTCTTCTGCGCTCTTGCTGCCGGAAAGATATGCTTTAATTTCCTCCCAAATTATATTGAACAATTCATCAGGTACTCCCAAAACCGCATTCTTGCTCAAGCTGCTTTTTATTTTGTTTAAAGCTTCCATATTATCTTTGTTGAATCTATTATATTTTTTATATTCTTCCTCTATAAGAGCCAGCCTTTTTTTATCGGCTTCCTTATTTATGACCATACTTCCTTCGCTTAAATATAGCTGTA
>DPSW01000133.1 GCA_003527145.1 Clostridiaceae bacterium
GGTTTGGACAACCTTTATATCGCAGACGGCCATCACAGAGCTGCATCCGCCGTGGAAGTGGCCAGGATGAAAAGAAGAGAAAACCCCGATTATAAAGGGGATGAAGAGTTCAATTATTTCCTGGCAGTTTTGTTCCCTCACAATGAACTGAGGATAATGGATTATAACAGAGTTGTGAAGGATTTGAACAGGTATACGGCCGAGGCCTTTATGGAAAAGGTCAATGAAAAATTTATGGCGGAAAAGTTCTCCGGCAAAGAGCGATATAAGCCTGATGAGAAGCATACTTTTGGTATGTATCTTGATAATAAATGGTATAAGTTGACCGCCAAGGAAGGGACCTTTAATCCCCATGATGCAGTAGGCAGTCTCGATGTATCCATACTCCAGGATAATCTTTTGAATCCGATACTGGGCATCACAGACCCTAGGACTGATGACAGAATAGATTTTGTAGGAGGAATAAGAGGATTGGAGGAATTGGAAAAGAGGGTAAATGAAGAAATGGCGGCGGCCTTTTCTATGTATCCAACCTCGATAGAAGATTTGATGGCTATTGCAGATGCAGGAGAAATCATGCCTCCCAAGTCCACCTNNCACCTGGTTCGAGCCCAAGCTGAGAAGCGGACTTTTCATACATGATTTGGATTAAAACAGCCCTATAATAATTACAACTGCTTTACCATCGCTTTTCCAGCAAGTACGGCATATAGTAATCGGCTATATCAAATCTGGCACTTAAGAATCTGAGCATTGGAGGCTCATATGTGAATTTCAGGCCCTTAATCTTGCCTCTGTCCTTATATAGCTTGATGCATTCATACCAGCCTATTGAATATGTGATATATTAGATTTTCAGATGTGTCAATACTTTATTGGCATGTATCAGCTGAAGATTTAGGAGTCTTGACAAAATAGGTTTATTTTTATATGATTAAAAAAACGACGGATTAGGGTAAGTGATTGAAATGGCAGAGATTATAAAAAAATCTTTATCTGAGCAGATTTATGATGTGTTAAAAGAGGAGATACTCAATCATCAAATAGGGTTTGGTAAAAAGCTTACGAATCGAGAATTGCAAGAGCGTTTTGGGGTCAGCTCCACTCCTGTCCGTGATGCCATCAACAGGCTTTATCAGGATAATCTGATTGAGGAGATTACAAAGGTAGGGGCTAAGATTATCGACTTCAGCCTGGAAAATGCGTTAGAGATCAATGAGTTGATTGGGTTGCTGTGCAGGGATGCGGTGATTCTTTCCGCAAAGAATGGTGATATCGATGAAATATCTGCCTTGCTTGAAGAATCCATCATCAATCAAGAAAGATACATTGACGATGACGAGTACTTATATTATGATTATCTTTTTCACTTGCTATTTTTTGATCACTCGAACAATAGCAAGCTCAGAGAAATATATATAAGGTATAATACTTTACGTTCTATTTTAGTAAAATGTTATTACTCCAATAACACCAGTAAAGCGGAATCCATTAATCAACACAGAAATATACTGGAGCATTATCGCGCCGGAAATATAAAAATCGCAGCAGATACGATGAGTGCTCACTTTGAACATGCAGAAATTTTCATAAAGGAAAATTATGATAAGTATTTTGGCATCTAGTGGTACCGCGAGCGCAACCTTTGTCTCATTGTGGAGACGAAGGTTTATTTTTTTCAAATAGGATGGGTCAAGAATTTTTTATAGTAAATTAAGAAGAGAAACCTTCTTGCCAAAGTTAAAATAATATTCATGATCTCACGTGCAGTTAAAGCCTTAAGAAAATCTTAATATTTCCCGAAGGTTTTATTAAGAAATTTATTATATAATATAAAGCAGCTGTTATAAAAAGCATACGATTGATAAATCTGGTGGTGGGATAGTACTATGACAAATAAAGAAACTGTGCTTATTGTTGATGATGAAAAGGAAATCAGTGATTTAATCGGAATATATTTGAAAAATGAGGGCTATACTGTGCTGAAAGCCTCTGACGGGCTGGAGGCCCTTGAAGTTTTGAAAAAGAATGAAGTTCATCTGATCATTCTTGATATTATGATGCCCAAAATGGATGGAATTCAGGCATGCATGAGGATAAGGGAAGAAAAAAACATGCCTATAATCATGCTGTCTGCTAAGAGCCAGGATATGGATAAGATCATGGGGCTTAGTACCGGCGCCGATGATTATGTAACAAAGCCTTTTAACCCTTTGGAGCTTATCGCCCGCGTCAAATCCCAGCTAAGGCGGTACACAAGGCTTAATATACCCAACGAGAAGAAAAAGGATGAAATCGATATCGGCAATCTCAGCATAAATGTTGCTACCCATGAGGTGATCGTAGATGGCAAAGAGGTGAAGCTGACCCCCAGGGAATTTGATATTCTTGAATTGCTTGCCAGAAATAAAGGCATTGTATTCAGCATAGAGAAAATATTTGAAAGTGTTTGGAAAGAAGATTATTATGAATCGGATAATACAGTCATGGTTCATATCCGAAAAATAAGAGAGAAGATTGAAGTGAACCCAAGAAAACCGCAATATATAAAAACGGTATGGGGGGTAGGCTATAAATTTGAAAGTNNATTGATTTGGTTAATGAAGCCGATGTTTTGGCTGATAAAAAAGTTGCTTTGGCCGATAAAGCAATTATCTAGGCCTTTAGGCGTGATTTTTCGAGCAATTCGCAGTAGAATAAAGGCCAGTATCCGCATGCAATTGATTTTGACATTTACTATTTGCCTTTTATTATCTATAACAATCAGTTCTGTTACGTCTGCTTTTTTAGTTAACAATACAAGAAAGGCTCGTATAGAATATAATCTTGGCAAATATCAAATCGATGAGGCTGTCAGGTATATTGCGGAGCAATTGGCTGAAGACTATTCTTTCCAGTGGGATGATAAAGCTATTCAGGAAATTATTGATGACTCTGTTGGAGAGCATAACTATAAAGTAATAATTGCAGATGTCGATGGTAAGGTGCTTTATAAATCAAGGAATGCAATAGAAACTAAGATAGACCTATACAGCGTAATTGAAAATGCAATAGGTGTGGGGACTGAACAGGACTACAAAGAGGTGCCATTGGAGTATTCCAGTTTCTATCCGTCCCAAGTAAATCGAACAAAGGTTTACGTTATAGGTATGGGGGTACCTGAATCAAATATAGTCTATATAAAAAATGGAGGTTTTGGGGTATTTTTAGGGAGCGTTGCAGCCTTTGTTGCTGTATTTGCTATCTCATTCCAGATGTTTACAAGAAAAAAGATGAAATATATAGAGGAGCTTGCCGCAGGGCTTCGGGTCATATCAACCGGCAACCTTGACTTCAGGGTAGTGAGCAAAGGCTCTGATGAAATGGCTTCTTTTGCTGATAATATAAATAGCATGGCAGAGGAGCTTAAGCGCAAAATAGAAGAAGAACGAAGAGCGGAGAAAACTAAAAATGAATTGATAACCAACATATCACATGACCTGAGAACCCCGCTTACCTCTATTATGGGCTACTTAAAACTGGTCAGCGATAAAAAATATGAAAATGACAAGCAGTTGAAGGAGTATATCAATATAGCTTATGGGAAGTCTGAAAAACTAAAAATACTAATTGATGATCTTTTTGAATATACTAAGATATCCGGCCAGGGTGTAAGGTTGAATATCACTGATGTGAATATCAGCGATCTGCTGGAACAGTTGGTTGAGGAACTGGTTCCCGTCGGCGAAGAAAATGGATTGGAATTTGTGAAGCAAATTCCCAATGAAAAAATGATTGCGCGTGTTGATGCGGATTTAATAGCCAGAGCTTTCGAAAATCTTCTGATAAATGCTATCAGATACTCTTATAAACCAGGTAAGATACTGGTAATGNNGCATAATCTTTTCGATCGATTTTACCGGCTGGAGAAGTCCAGATCAGCAGGTACAGGAGGCTCAGGACTCGGTCTTGCTATCGCTAAAAACATAGTGGATCTCCATCATGGAGATATCTGGGCTGAGTGTGAAGGAAACATCATAAGATTCTTCGTAGGGCTGCCCCTGGGGCCGCTTTCAGATTAACGCATTAAATATTCTACATAG
>DPSW01000284.1 GCA_003527145.1 Clostridiaceae bacterium
CAGCCGCTCTTTTCATTTTTGTCACCAGCAGGCTGGTAGACATGCCCGCTGAGCATACCAGCAAAATATTGTATATAACAATCCCTCCCCCACTTATATAGTAAGAACCTTTGTTTATAATAAAAGCAACTATCATGCCAATCATATATTTTTCCCTTATGCATCTAAGCATAGCAACTAAACCGATTCTGCTATATTTCAAGCAGGTATCTGTGCTGTCTATCTGTGCATTAAAACAAAATAGTGTGCGTTCTTTCGCACACTATTGCACTGTATTTCCGTTTTCTTTAAATAGTTTCACTATATAAGCAATTTCATCGTCACCTATGCTTACCCTATAATCCCTCTCAATATCTTTTAGTGATCGCTTTATTATATCCATATCTGAGGAATGCCTGTCTTTAAAATGGGATAATCCGTCAAAAGGCTTAGTAACCGCACCTGACAGCATATTGTCCAAAAGAAAGCATATATGCATGGTCATCCCTACCTTTACATCTTTGGAAAGCTTTGTTTCTAATCTCTCTTCCGCTTCCATGATGAAATTTTTAGCATCCTTTATTATCTTCTCGCCGCTGATATGTATCAGATGTTCGTCCAGCGAATCTCCCATCTTATAATACAGCTCTCCTTCATCGATTATATCCCTTAGCCTCTTATCACCTTCGGGTGTTAATATATCTACGGCTGATATAAAGGGTATTCCCCGCATTTTTATTTCTACGGTGCCCACTATGGCCCAGATATTATGGCCTTTCTCCATTTCTGCCACCCGTTCCCGGAGAGATTTTTTATCTATTATGCTTACCGGCACTGCTTTTACATTCCTATTTCCAATCTTTTTATTGATCATGCCCGATATCCTTTTAGCGGACCCATCTCCCGTAAAGCAGACGGCAAGGATGATATTCTTCTTATCCGGCCTTTCTTCTTTAGTGCTGATAGCGCAGCTCCTGCCGGACAATGAATCCATTATCTCGTCTATTGCATATCCCATCATCGCCTTTCTGGCCACATCCAGAACCATAAGAGTGCTCACCATATCCACTGTCTGGACATTGATTCCGGTCTCCTCCGCGATCATAAATCCGAAATTTGTGAGGGAACCCATGTCTACCATGAGAATGACCCCCTCACCTTGGTCGAGCTCCAATATCTTGTCCCTGGCAATTTTATATATGCTCTCCGGCTTCATGGTCAACGGCGAGTCTATAGACACTACATATTCCGCACCTATTAAATTATTTACTACTTCTGCCATTGAGCTTGCCGTACTTCTCCCATGCATGGCCACAACAACCTTTACCTTGGGCATCTCTTCCTTGGCAATCTTTAGCGGATCTGCGGTAAAAAACATGGTGATATAACCTATTTCATCAACCGGAATCTCTATATTAAATCTGCGGTCTATCAATTTTGCCATTTTCATGGCAAAGAGGAATTCTTCCTCGTAGTTGATCCTGATAAAGTTCAATTTGGGATTGTATATCTTCTCCCCTCTTCTGATCCTTTCAATGCTTCTTTCCAGATGAAACGACAGCCCAAAATATATCTTTTCATCATACTCCCTGTCTAAGTTTGCTTTTGCAAGGGCCAGTATTTCCTCAACGGCCTTTAAAACATTTCCGTCTACGACATTTGTTATCTCGTCCTTTATGAACCTTTGGCTGATCTCCCCTATGTATTTTTGAAAATGAGATTTGATATCCAGATTTAATATTTCATTTATATCCGTGTCTTCCATTCCTATTGTTTTGAGAGAATCGATCTTTTGCTCTATAATGCTGTAGAAATCCTCTCCAATGCCTTCATTTTCATGTGTCAATTGCAAAGGCGGCTCATCCTCCTCGCTGAATTTCAGAACATCCTGGGCTGAGCTCAGCAGCTCGTCGATTTCTTTTCTATGCTCCTTGATGTTCATCATTCCCATTCTCACATGATTGGGCAGATCGCATTGATTGATTATCAGATAGCTGCTCCCGGCAGCCTTGTAATTCAAAAATGCCTTGGCGCAGGACAGCTGTATATCGCTTTTGAGCTGACCTATATTATTGGGACAATCATATAGAAGCAAGGATATTATGACGTTTTTATTTATGTATATGCTCTTTCCCACTCTGCGGGATTCCTCTTTTATGAATGCATCTATGAGCGAATATCTTTCAGATAGGGACCTTTCGGACAGATTTGGCAGCAATATTACCATGNNAAGAAAAGGTCTGGAGCAAATAGGATGACGGATTTTCTGTAGTTGCAGCTATTATCCGCACCTCTGCATAGTGAAGCTTATCCGTCTCGCCCAAAGGCCTGTAACAGCCCTTGTCAATATAGGTGAAAAGCATTTCCTGGCCTTGAGGGGGCAATCTATGCACCTCGTCTAAAAATAATATTCCTTTATCGGCTTGTTTCAATAAGCCGTCTTTATCCTTATCCGCACCTGTGTACGTGCCTTTTTTGACTCCGAATATATGAGCCGTCAGCAAACTCGGATTATCCGCATAATCAGCGCAATTGAACCTTATAAAAGGCGCATCGGAACCCAGCACCCCGGTCTCCTTGGCGTATTCATACATTTGCTCAGCAAACAAGGATTTGCCTACTCCTGTTTCTCCTAAAAGCAATGTATGAAGCCCTTTGGGAGGGTATATTATGGCAGCCTTGGCCTTTTCAATGGGAAGGCCCAAGCTCTGCTTCGATCCTGCCAGCTTATCCAGACTGTTGAAATAGGCTTCCTTACCCTTTCTTTCGGAAGCAGTAGAAGGAGCAGATGTCATGGCTTTATACAGGACCGGCCTTCCTTCTGCCTTTATCAGCTTTCTTTCCTTGTGCATGATATTCAGATACCTGCTTACATTTGACCTATCCAAGCCAATAAGCTCGGCAACCTCCTTGGCTGATACTCCCGAAGGCTTTTCTTCCTGCAATTTCATGACAGACCTGTAGATATCGTCAATCTTGCTCATCCAATCTCCCCTCACCGGATAAAAATCATTTAACCGGCAGCTAACCTTAGTTTCGCTCCCGGATNNATAACGTACTCAGACTTTACTTGCTGTCAGAATTGTATTTCTGTTTAATAAATTCTATGTAATCGTTTATCTGCTTAATGGCTTCTTCAGGCAGCTCATCTTTATTAAAATCATGATAAGAAGCTGTTTCAGAGACAGATGAGATTTCTCCCGTTTCATATTCATCATAAAAATATCGTACATCGGTTCTTCCCAGCAGGTAATCCGTTGACACCTGAAAATAATCGGCAATTTTTCTTAACATATCCTGATCAGGGAATCTTATTTCTGTCTCATATTTTGAAATAGAAGAATAGGATATGTTCAAAATCTTTGCCAGCTCATTGCGGCTCATGTTCTTTTCTCCGCGAAGCATAGCAAGCTTTTCGCCAAATGACATATATGACCACCTCTCAATTTTCATTTTAGCACATATCGTCCAATTATAAATATATTGGACTAAATGGATAATTTTCCTTGACTATGGACTTGCAGTCCAGTATAATGTATATATGTTTTGGACTAAGTGTCCCGATATTACAGGAGGTGCTCAATATTAAAGCGATGGATAAAAAATATGAAGAATTATCTATGTTAAAAGATATTATAGGCGAAATGAGGGATAGATTGAATACTATGCTCGCTAAGAATCCGGATCCTTTATGCAATGAGGTGCTGANNTGGATGACATGATCAACAGGTATACGGAATTGGAGACGGAGCTGAAATCTAAGGCTTAGCAGGCTTATAAATTGTTGAAGAAATAGAATTGATTTTATTGCTCAGAACTGATAAATTTATAATGAGGAGTGGATACCATGAATAATGAAGAGAAAATCCTACATATTCTGGAGCAAATGCAAACTGACAT
>DPSW01000342.1:0-236 GCA_003527145.1 Clostridiaceae bacterium
AGCCTGCTAAAGCTGAAAAGTTCACAGTTGATGGACTTGCAAAGGCTACAGTAGCAGCTTTAAAAGCTAAAATGAAAGACGGCAAAGTTCTTATCAACGTATTAGTTGAAGCTGGAAAAGTTGACAAAGCAAAAGCTGTAGCAGCTGAACTTATGGCTGATAAACCAGTTCTTGAAGCAGCTCTCAAATCAGCCAAGGCTATTGGCAACACAGTAGTTGAAGTTACTTTTGATGCT
>DPSW01000342.1:292-9574 GCA_003527145.1 Clostridiaceae bacterium
ATGGTAAGACTTACACCTTAGTCGTTGGCGATGTAAAAGCTAACTTCGGCGGTAAGGCAAAAAATACTGAGGCTCTTGAACTTAATAAGGTTACAGGCCCAGATACAGAAACAGTAAAGCTTGAATTCAACAAAGTTCTTGACTTTGAAACGGCAACAGATATTGCAAACTATACAATAGCCAATGTTACAATAGAAAAAGCATCACTTAATGCTGACAGAAATAAAGTAACTCTTACTACAAATGGACTTGCAGCAAACAAGACTCATACAGTAAAAGTTACAAACATTAAATCGGTTGATGGCGTAGCATTGAAATCAGCTAGCAAGAGCTTCTATTCAAAGAGTGATAAAACTNNGATAGTAAAAGCTGAGCCAATGACTTACACAAGAGTTTTAGTAAAATTTGATAAAGAATTAGATAAAGAATCCGCAGAAAATATTGACAACTATACTATTGCAAATCTTACAGTGGAAAAAGCTACTCTAGTAGAAGATCCGGCTGAAGAAGAGAACAGATGGGTAGAACTTACTACTTCAGCACAAAAAGCTGGTACAACATACACTGTAAAAGTTAAAGGCGTAAAAGATACTTCTGTTTTAGTTAACGAAATAGTTAAGGAAGCATCAGCAAAATTCACTGGTAAGTCTCAAGACAAGACGGCTCCTACGGTAAAATCAATAACAGTATTGAGCAGAAACAGATTATTGGTTGAATTTAACGACGCTTCAAGATTAGACTTTGCAACTGTTGAAAACAGCGAAAATTATGAAATTAACAAAGACATTGCCATAGAAAAAGTTGAAATTCTTCCTGTTTATGCAGCATACAAGAATGATACGAAGAAAGCTGTAGTAACAGTATCAGATATGGCAGAGAAGACGACTTATAAGTTAACCATTGCTGGTGTTACTGATGAGTATGGTAACGAAATAAGCAAGACTGAAAAATCATTTAATTATAACAATGCAAGTCTTGATGCAGCAAAGATTACAAAGGTAGCGTCAACCTCAAAATCTAAGGTTGTAGTAACATTTAATAAGCACATTGATCCAGTAACAGCGAAAGATGTAGTTAATTATTCAATCAATGGCAACCTTGGTACTCCTATAGCTGCTAAATTGAGTGATGATTTATATAAAGTTACACTTACAGTAAATGACCAAGTAGAAGGTAAATCCTACAAAGTAACTGTAAAAGGGGTTATGGATTTAGCCGGTAATACTCTAAATTCATCAGCTTCTTTTGTAGGCATAACCACTGAAAATGATATCGAAGCTCCTGAAGTAGAAGATGTCACAGTGGTAAATAGAAGAGTTATGAGAGTAACTTTCAGTGAAGCAATAGAGATAACTGGAACCGAAGCTGTAACACTTAGTGACAGTGCAACACCACTAACTATTAAAGCAGCTTATGATGATAATACAGTTCTTGAATTTTCAAGAGCAACTAATTTCCAGGATATCGAATATACATTAAAGAGCTTTAATGGCACTGTAGCTGATAAGGCTGGCAATGCGACAGTGGTTGATAGCGCAGGAATCACTTTCTGGGGTGACAATAGTGAAGAAGAAAATATTGACTTCTCATGGGAACAAATAAATGTTGAAAAGTATAAATTGACATTCTCAGAAAAAGTAGCCCCAATAGCAGGAAATAGTATGGGAATCTCAAGAACATCAAGCTATGCTGATGATATTGATGATTTAAATATGGATACAGTTTGGTACTTTAAGAAAAAAGTAGCAGTTGATAAAGATGCATTTAAAGGAAACATTAATAATCAATTTGCAAGTGCTCACACTGGGATATCAATAAATAACACTGAAGAAGATAAGGCTGGAGAAACAAAAATAACAGCTAGCATGGAAGATGATGAAATTCCATATATTGAAAGCGTAGAAGCAGTTAATAGGTATAAGGTAAAAGTTACATTCAATGAAGATATAAAAACTTATGGAGCATACCAAATATCTTACTATGACCTAGCAGGCAAAGAAAAGAAAGTTTCTGGCATATCAGGAGCTGCTGACCCTGATAATGACAATGTAGTATTATTAGATTTGACTAATAAAATGGCACTTGAATCAAGATTCGATTACACTCTTAAGATAACTTCACAGGTGCAGGATCTTGCAGGAAACAAGACAGAAAAGGATGAAACTTATGACTTCCAAGGAACCGACCTTGTAGCAGCAGGCAACTATATCACAGGTGTTGAGATAATCAACGGAACAACCTTCAATGTTAGATTAAATGAAAAGATAAATGGAAACATANNCAAGTGGTGTTAATCCAGCTACATTGAAGCTAGGAACAGCCAACATAGCTGTAGCCACAGCAAATAATATGTCTAATGCTGTTGGTTCTGCTACTGTAAAATCAAATAAGTTTACAGTAACATTAACTAATGATACTTTACAAACTGGAAAGACATATGTAGTTTCATTAGGTGGAATGACCTATACATTTGATGGAGTTGTGGAGTCTGGGTTATCAGTAGAACAAACTGGACAAAACTTAGTGATGACTTACTCTGATTTAAAAGCTACTGATGTTGTTAAAGTAGTTTACGGTCAGATAGATACAGCAGCCAAAACAGTATCACAAGGTTTCGTAAATGTAACTCCGGGAGCAGATGATGCTCAATACACTTTAGCAGCAAACAAGGTATTGTTTAATGTAGTTGTAAAGAGGGGAACAGTGACACTTTACACATTTGAGCATGACGATAATAACCAGGCAGCTGCAGAGCTTGTTATAGCATTAATAGGTGCTATAGAAAATGTAACTACTAGAGATGCAGCAAGAGCACAATATGATAATCTTACTGTAATACAAAAATCATTGGTTAATAACTATGGTACTTTGACGGATGCAGAGACTTTGACAGATACAATAGCTTATGCTCAAGATCTGGCTACTAATACTGTTGTAGACGATACTGCTACTCCAGCAGCAGGAACAGTAACTTCAGCAGTTATGACAACATTGACAAATGCAATAACTGCAGCAAATACAGTAAATACCACAGGAGCTTCTACTTTAGCACAGTTGTCAACAGCAAATACAACTTTAGCAACAGCGGTAGCAGCTTTTGAAGCAGCAATAAGATAAACATTAACAAAATAGAAAGAACCGGAAAACCGGTTCTTTCTTTATTGATAAGTATCCGTCAAATATAACCCACATGGGCAACAACATAGTGNNCAATTTCTTTTGCAATTTACACTCTTCAGGTATTTCTTCCGACCATGGCAGCAAATGATCTAGGGCCTCCGGATGATCAAGCCTGATATTCGGGAGCTGTTCGAATAGATATTTCATGTAATAGAATGTATTCAGTCCATTCAGTTTTGCACTCTCTGCAATACTGTAAGCAATAGCGCTGGCCTTTGCTCCGTGAGGCTATTTTGCAAAGGAAAATAGGGGAGAACATCAAGATATCTGATGCCTATTGAAAACTCAAAGATTATGCTGCTTTATGCTATACTTTTGGCAATGTAGATACATATAAGCTTGTCTCAGGTAATTGTTGACATTTACCTTTAATGGTAATATAAGAAAAACAGTTTATGATAATCAACATATAAATTGCATATATCATTATTCATACCTACATATATAGAAACACACCACCTTAATTCCCAAACCGCTAATTCTCTAATTATATTTCGCATTTTTTAATCATAAATACCGAAAGCTCATTTGCTTTTTGAAAGTAAATTTGAGTTATAATTTTTTTGTAGAGGAGGGTAGAAAAAACATTCTTTAAAATAAATCAATGAGTAGGAGGTTGGAACGATTGAAGCTTAAGAGACTTGTAGCGTTAACCCTGGCGCTGATTCTTGTCATCCCTTCTAATATTTTTGCTTTACCCGAAAATAATATCTCATATGATAAAGTGAATGCAAATAGGGGGACAAGTACGATTGACGTGGCCGATTTGAAAAAAATGGACATAAAAGCACTAATATCACAAGAAAAAGCCCTACCCGATATAGGGAAAGTTCTAAGGGAAAGACAGGATTTTGTTGTTAACGAAAACTCCAAAAATCCAGATATATACTTCAAACCTAATGATAAAGTCAGAGTTATAATCGAAGTAAAGGGAAGACCGGTCACAAACATGAGGAACACTAATGCTGTACAGAGCCTGAAAAATACCCAGGGATCCGTTAGATCCCAAATCCAAGATCTAGGAATTGATTTTGAAGAAAGACATCAGTTTTTCATGGGAATTAACGGCTTCAGTGCAACTGTGGAATATAAGGATATTGAAGCCATAAAGAAGCTGTCCGGAGTTACTAAGGTACATATATCAAGAAAGTATGCGAAGGATATGGAGAACAGCAGGGAAATGGTAAATGCGGATATCGTAAATAAAGCAGTAGCTGGCGGCGGCCTGGGACTTAAAGGTGAAGGCATGCTGGTGACTATAGTTGATACGGGCATTGACTATACTCATAAAGATCTTTGCAGCTTGACCGATCCTGCAAAAGGGAAATATACAGAAGATACAATTGCAGCTAAATTAAATAAAACTGAAATTGATGATAAATGGTATAACGCGAAGGTTGTATCAGGATATGACTGGGCAGATGAAGATCATGATGTTATACCAGACCTGTCAAAGCCTCTGGCAAGCCCCCATGGAGTCCATGTAGCAGGAACTGTAGCCGCAAATGGCAGCATTTTGGGCATTGCTCCCGAGGCTCAGCTTTTGGCGGAAAAGGTATTTTCAGACGAAGATGAATATGCTTATGATGATGATATAATTGCAGGCTTAAATCATGCTATAGAGCTGGATGCGGATGTTATAAATATGAGCTTAGGATCCAATGCAGGCTTTGTTGGCCCTGAAGATCCTATACAGCCGGTAATACAAAGTGCCGTTAATAAGGGCATAATAGTATGCGTATCTGCTGGAAACGCAGGACACAATACAAAAGGTGAAGGCCCCTATCCTTTTGCACAGAACCCTGATATCGGGTTGGTGGGAAGCCCGGGAGTTGCCGAAAACACTATACAAATAGCTGCTATAGAAAATACCTATATAAAGGCGGCTGTGTTTAATTATTTTGTTGGCGGTGTCGTAGCAGGTAAAGACATTATATATATGCCTGCCGGGAATCTTGATCCCAAGGATATGGATGACATTGAGCTAGTTGATTGCGGATATGGAGTCGCAGGAAGTATTCCGACGGACGTCTCCGGGAAGATAGCCCTTGTACAAAGAGGCCAAAATTCCTTTGTTGAAAAGCAGCAGAATGTACAAGCTGCAGGAGCAGCGGGAATTATCGTATATAACCATCCCGATGGAGGAGACGAACTTATATCTATGAAGACATATGAAGAACTTAACATACCTGCCGTTTTTATAGGAAACAAAGCGGGCAAAGACATGATGGACAAACTAGATAAGGGAGTTACAGTTAAATTTACAGACACACTAGTAACACTGGAAAACCCTGTTAAGGGCCAGATGATGGATGGCAGTGCATGGGGATTGACTCCAAACCTAGATTTTAAACCGGAGTTGACGGCACCGGGAGGAAACATTTATTCTACAGTAAATGGTGACAAATATGAATCCATGAGCGGCACATCCATGTCTTCTCCTCATGTTGCGGGAGCAGCTGCGTTGGTAGCACAATATCTTAAGGGAAAAGGTATTGTTAAGGACGCTAATTTAGTTAATCTGGCTAAAAAGATGCTGATGAATACGGCAGAGATTATTATTAATCCAATAAGTGAAGGCAAAACGCCCTATTCACCAAGACTTCAAGGCTCCGGTCTTATGAAAATAGATAAGGCAATAATAACACCTGTGACTGTTCAAGATGATAAAGGAAAGGCNNTTAAGAGAGATTGGTGATATTACGACTTTTACTTTACAACTTAAGGCATTTTCTGATCTGTCAGTCACTGATGCCGTATATTACAATGTATATGCAAATGTATTTACAGATTATATTTTCAGTGCTATAGGATATGAATGGAATGCACTGGAAACTGATTCAGTTGATGGCGCAAGGATAAAAGTATTCAGCAAGGAAGTTTCGGATACTGTATATGAGAGTGTTTATGTAAAAAAAGACGGAGTAAGTGATGTAGAAATCACAATTGACCTAAGCGGCGCTAATTTGCCTAGTGAAAGCTTTGTTGAGGGTTTTATTAAGTTCATACCTACATCTCAAAATCCTGACATTCCACAACTGACCGTTCCGTATGTAGGGTTTTATGGAGATTGGGATAAGCCTCAGAATGTGGATCCGGGATTATGGGAGCCAGATTCTTATGGCGGATATACAGGATTATATGATCCGGTACTGGAGTACGATGATAAAGGCGAGCTTGTGTACAAGTTATATCAACTTGGACAAGATCTCAAAAAAAATGTTGATCCCGAGAATGCAGCAATTTCACCTAACGGTGATGGACATCAAGATATGGCTTCAACGGTGTTTACTTTGCTTAGAAACGCGAAGGAATTTAAGCTTTATGTAACCGACAGCAAAGGAGCAAAAGTAAGAGAAATATTCTACAATAAGGAGAATGATTTATATAAGGAAGGCATAAGGAAGAACAGCACTTACGGCGGGGAAAACTGGTATACCGTAGATGTTGATTCCTTTAGCTGGGACGGAAGGCTTAAGGATGGGCAGGTAGCACCGGATGGTAAATATAATATTGTGATGGAGACAACCATTGATTACCCCGAAGCAGTCTCTCAAAAATATGAACTGCCTGTAAAAGTTGATACCGTTGAGCCGTCTATAAGCATACCGGCAATTACACCAAACAATGGTAAATATAATATTAGCTGGACTGCAAGTGATGACAGAAGCGGAATCCAATTTACTGCGGTTTCGGTAGATGGTGGGGAGTTCCAATTTACTGATTCAAGCAACTTGATAGTAGACAATAAACCGAAATCGGTCTTTGTTGCTGCCTATGATTATGCAGGCAATGTAGCAGTAAATTTCTACAACTCAATAACGCCATCAAGTACAAGTTTTGATAAGAATGCTTACGCACAGACTGATATTTCTGTCACTATAAATGGAAGCAAGCTAGTCTCAATAAAGAACGGTCAAAGCACTTTGACCAAAGACAAAGACTATACACTATCATCAAATAGAGTAACAATAAAGAAGACCTATTTAGCAGGATTACCATTAGGGAACACCTTGCTGAATTTTGAATTTGAGCTGGGAAACAGCTGCACTATGAAAATAAACGTTGTTGATACCACCTCATCTGGCGGCGATAATGGCAGCGGTGGCGGAAGCGGAAATGGCGGTGGAAGCGGGGGCTCCGGAAGTCCAACCTCAGGAAGCACTGCTCCAAGCACACCTCAAAGCACAAGCCCTGGAGTTGTATCCCTGCCCACTCCTTCATTTGACTCAGCTACCGGTACCGCAAGGGTAAGTGTAAGCGCAGAAGCATTGAATAAGGCGTTAAATTCCGCAGTTGCTGGCGCTGATGGCAAAAAACATGTTGTTATACCGATTGCTGCAGTAAAAGGAGCTAAGAAATATGAATTGGCTATACCGCCAAGATTTTTAGCATCAGGTGATGGTTCAGATATTCAAATACAAACTGAATTTGGTACTTTATTCTTGCCTGGCAATATGTTCTCATCTACAGAATTGGCTGGATTAGGTTCCAATATAATAATATCACTTGAATTAGTTGACAATAAGAATATATCTCCAAGTATAAAAGCTTTAGTTGGGGATAAGGCAGTATATGATATCAGTCTCAAGATAAATGGAGTCAATAAAGGATGGAGTAATGCAAATGCTCCAATGACAATATTACTAAACTATAAAGCAACAGCAGAAGAGTTAAAGAATCCTGACAATATTGTTATTTGGTATATTGATGAAAACAAGAATACAATTGTAACTGTGCCAAATTCCAGATATGATTCTGCAGCAGGAAGGGTAAGCTTTAGGACCACTCATCTAAGTAAATATGCAGTTTCTTATGTGGAGACTGGCATGACCGACCTGGATGGATTTGCATGGGCATCCAAACAAATAAATGCTGTAGTAGCAAAGGAAATATTAAAGCCTGCTACAAAGACGAACTACGATCCAAAGGCCGATATTACAAGGGCAGACTTTTTATATGGCTTGATAAGAGCATTGGGCCTGTCAGCTAAGGTCGATGGCAATTTTGATGATGTGACTGCAGATGACTATTATTACAATGAAATTGCAGTTGCCAAAAAACTTGGAATTACAACAGGAGTAGGCGGAAATAAGATTAATCCTGATGAAGCCATAACAAGACAGGATATGATGACTATGATAAACCGTGCATTAAATGCAGCCAAGAAAAACAACGCTGAAAGCACTGCAGATTTAAGTAAATTTGCTGATAACGAGAAAATTGCAGCATATGCACGTGACGGCGTTTCTAAGGTTGTGGCCGAAGGTATCATAACAGGCGATGGAAAGAATATCAATCCTTTGTCAAATACAACTAGGGCAGAAGCGGCCATAGTTGTATATAGACTTTTGAACAAGTAGAATTAACAATACAAATGGGAGCATTTTATATGTTCCCATTTGTATTTATTTTCGAAATTATCACTAATGCAAAAAACCTTTAACCTCTGGCTCAATTCCTTCTCCAATCAATTGCAAAACCATCCCAAATGTTATATTATAGTTATTGTAGAATAAACTAGAACAGGAGTGCACTTGATGGCAAAAAAATCATTAGTGTCAAAGAAAAAAACGTATTTGACTGAAGACAAATATATAAAATACATACTATTAGCACTTATATCGGTTTTTATAATAATAATACCTTTTTACAGAGGCCTATTTTTTAGAGAAAATTATATGCCTGCTATTGCTTTTATAAGCTTATTATATTTTGCTTATTTGGTGTACAAGCTTTTACATAAAGATTATAAGATTATTGATACATATCTTGATTTAGCAGTACTAGCTATTCCAATATGTTATTTTATATCTTTTTTATTTGGTGTTAATGCAAAGGATGGACTGGATGCAGTACTTATATATGCCAGTTATTTTATGATATATAGGATAGCGTCGGAAATAACAAAGAATGATGAAAAGAAAAAGAATATTTTGCTAAACCTTATTATCGCTAGTACTTTTATCACTGCTTTTACTTCTGTACTTGCATTATCTGATTTTATAACACCAAACGGGGTTATTGTAGATAGCAGATTATTTGGATTATATCAATATACCAATACTACCGCATCTGTATTTGCTATTGGGATAATTCTTA
>DPSW01000342.1:9612-11339 GCA_003527145.1 Clostridiaceae bacterium
ATTCTATTACTAAATTTTATTCTAATAAAAACAAAGTTTAAATTAAGATTTGTTGTAAACTTTTTCATATCTCTATTATCCAATTTATTCCTAGTTTATAAATATTTTACTAACGGCCAGGCAGAGTTTGAACATATATTAGCAAATTATGTATTAAGTCTGGTAATATGTATTGGTCTTACAGTATTATTTCATATTTTGAGCAAAAATCTTTTTAAAAGTATAAATGAAAAAGCAATAAATATAGTTCTTATTGGAGTTATTATAGTCCTTATTATAGTTATCATTTTTTTGTTAAGTGTTAAAGAGCCAATTGAGTATAGAATAGAACACAGGAGTGATGAAGAACAATCCTGGAAGTATGAAAGCTTTTATATTAATGATGTTGAAGCTTATACGGATTATACTATTGACTTTGATGTAAAATCTTCTGTTGAGAATCCAAATAGCTATGGGCTAACAATAAGAAGTTATAATCTAAAAGAAGAGTTTCAAGATATTTTCAATGAGTTTAAGCCAGTTGGACAAAGTTTTGAACATAAATCAATAGATTTTACTACCTTAGAAGATACAAATAAAATACAAGTGATCTTATACAATTACGAAACAAATACTTATACAATATATAAGAATATAATGCTTAAAAATTCTTATGGTGAAATTGTAAAAAAACAAGACCGTTATAAGTATATACCTGATTTTATAGCTAACAGATTATCAGATATTAACTTAGAAACCCAGAGCGCTTCGTATAGGATAACTTTTGCTAAAGATGGCATGGAAATAATTAAAGGTAATGTTTTAATAGGAGCTGGTGGCGGTGGCTGGAAGAATCTTTATCATCGATATCAATCAATGCCTTATGATTCAACGGAAACTCATAATTTCTTCATTCAATATACAATAGAAGTAGGGTTAGTAGGGCTTCTTGCTTTAGTTGCTTTAATAATTCAGCTTTCTATAGGCTTTGCAAAGAATATTAGGAGAAAGTCCAATTACTTATATGTATATTTAGCTGTTCTATTGGTATTCTTACATTCGACTATAGATTTCAACCTGTCACTTGTTGCTGTGTCATATATATTGTGGTTGCTTATAGGAATTATAAACACAGATAGTAATATAAAACAAATAACCTTATTGCAAAATAAATGGCTACATATGATTCCGGTTGCTTTTTCTATAGTTATATTGGTTTCTTCCTCGTCTATAGCCTATGCAATTAGGTTAGGAAATAAAGCAGCAATAATTAGAAACTCAGACTTAGATAGATCTATACGGCTTTATGAAAATGCAATGAAATATGATAGATTCAATAGTGATTACAGGGCAGATTATGCCCAGATTATNNGACGAGAGATACCAAGTATTACAATAGTATGCTGAAACAGATTGCTAATATCAAGAAGTATGAACCATATAATTATAAATATATGCCTGTATTGGTAAATCTGCTAATTTCAAATGGCAAGCTTGATGAAGCTGTGGCTATGGCAGATGATAAACTAAAAAATGAACCTATGGTTGGTCAATCTTATGCGATAAATATAGATTTGAACTATGAAATAGCAAAATACTTTTTTGAGAATGGCCAACATGAAAAAGCCATACCGTATCTTAAAAATATGATAAAGGTTAAGGAACAATATGATAAAAGAAACAGTAAAGTTATAAAACCGATAGCTCTTCCCGAAGGCTTTGATATGAAAACAGATTTAGCACTTAAT
>DPSW01000077.1 GCA_003527145.1 Clostridiaceae bacterium
GATGCTTATAATGTATCGATAAACAGCAGATCTCAAAATAAAGAAGAAGCATGGGAATTTGTGAAATACCTTCTTAGTGAAGATATTCAATTCTATTTAAGTGAAAACAATTTCGCTGTAAATAGGAAAGCCGATGAAAGAAGGGTTGCTGCTTTTGCTGAAGAACTAGAAAAATATAATCTGCTGGGTGATGATAATATCGAGGCTATAAACGATATAAAAAATAGTCTGAATAAGAATGCGGCTTTAGGAGTGCCTGATGAATTGTTCAATACCATCTGGGAGGAAGTCAAAGCATACCTTTGTGGCAGCGGGAGCGCAGAGGAAACGGCCAAGGTCATACAAAACAAGGTGGAACTGTATCTCAATGAGTAGGAAACTTGAACATCCATTATAAAATGGAGAGATAGATAACCTTTTTTGCCGAAAAAATATCGACAGAAAGGTTATTTTATACTTCAAAAATGCATCTTGTCCTTAAAAAGCTACCTCTTATCATATAGCTATGGACTTTATGTTTCTATATGTATATATTTGAATTAAGCTATGGATTCATAAGTATTTAATATAACATGCTATTAAATTTATTCATAACAAGCCTGAAATATTATATAGTCATGGAGTTTTTGTTCATTGCATATTAGATTAATATTTTAGGAAGTGAGTGATGTGAAAGAAAATATGGCTATTATTAAGAGACTCCTAAAGGCTCTATACCCATTTAGGAAGAAAATACTTCTTATTATATTTATAATGCTGCTTTCTTCTGTAATAAGCTTTGTGCTACCCTTATCCAACAAATACTTGATTGATGAAGGTTTGATAAAAAATGATTTTGGCAACGTTCTTAAGTATTCTATTATAAGTCTTCTGCTGGTCGCAATAGATCAATTGTTATTGTTGGTTCAATCCAAAAATTTAGCTTATATAAATAATCTATATACCTATAATTGGACTAGCCTTTCTATGCGGAAACTAATTAAGCTCAAATTATCATATCTTAATGAAAATAATTTTACCGAAATAATTAACAATGCAAAACTAGATATTATGAGCATTTCTCAAATTACAGATGAATCCTTTGCTTACAGATTGCTAAACCTGCTAAAAATAGCCGGTGGCCTAATAGGGCTGACTATCATCAGNNGTTAAATATTTATTAACAGCTTATTTCACAAGGCTGAGAAAAAAACTGCATAAAAGGTATATGGAATATGCAAGAGATTACTCAAAATGGTATGGAGATAAAATGTCAGGGATAAAAGAGATAAAGCTGTCGGGAATAGAAAATATAATTATGAGGCAATTTACAATATTACAAAGAAATATTATAAAAACCGATATCAAATCTCAAATAGTAGATGGTNNGCTAATGGCTTCAATGATATACATAATAGGCTCAAAGATGGTCGTACGAAATGATTTTACCATAGGAGGCTTGTTTGCTTTTGCGACTTACAGCACCAATGTGATTATGCCTATTTCATCTTTGATCAATATCAGATACGATATGTCGAAAATATTGCTATCAGCTAAAAGGTTGTTTGATTTCTTAGATATGGAGTGTGAAGATACTCGAAAAGATTCAATAAGAATAAAAAAAGATGAAATAAAGGGTAAAATCGTATTCAGAAATGTTAGTCATTCCTACAGAAGAGATAATGAAGTATTAAGAAATGTGAGCTTCGAAATAAACCCCGGAGAAAAAGCAGGGATAGTAGGCTTTAATGGTTCAGGGAAAACCTCTATATTTAATATACTTTTGAGGCTATATGATTTTGAAAAAGGAAATGTCTATATAGATGGTATGGATATCAGAAGTATTAATATAAAAGACTTAAGAAAAGCCATATCTGTGGTGAACCAAGACCTATATATTTTTAATGCAACAGTAAAGGAAAATATTTCAATGTTCAATAAGCACCCTGAAGATCGGATAACGGAAGCTATGGATATCAGCTTCGCAAATGAATTAATTGATAATTTACCTGAAGGTTATAATACAAGGCTTGGAGACAAAGGCAGTAAGCTTTCCGGCGGCGAAAGGCAAAGGATAGCCCTAGCGAGGGCCTTTGCAAAAGAATGCAAAATAATATTACTTGATGAAGCCACATCAAATTTAGATATGAAGCATGAAAAACAATTAATTGATAATTTGCTTGGCAGTTTTAGTAATCATACAAAAATATTCATAACACACAGGCCCTATGTTCTGCATAAATTGGACAAGATCGTAGTAATGGATAAAGGCAGGGTAGTGGATGTAGGGAAGCATGATGAACTCGTTAAGGGATGCGGCTTATATGCTGAAATATTAAATAAAGTCAGATGAAGATAAATACTGGGCATATTAATTCCAATCATGTTTTAAGAGGATTTTTTTAAGAGGATTTATAATAAAGAAATAGAAGGGAGGAGTCATGATGAAGAAACTTCGTAAGAGAAATTATTTGATCAATGATACCGTTGAGGCATTTGCTTGTAACTGTAGCTGTGGTTGTGATTCAGCTCATTATCATACTGCAGAAGTTCGTGTTACTGATAAAGTGGTTGATTTGGAAACTGATTACTAAAGGCTAGCTACATCAAGTTTTTTAATCTATTTTTATAATGATTGGAATTGATATAAGACATAGCTGAAGTATAGGGTATACTTCAGCTATGTCAAAAATCTTGTGTCTACTTCAAAATATTTTAAAAGATTTGGGGGAGGGTCAAAGTGAAGCGAATAATCCTTTTCTTGATGACTATAAGCATAATATTCATCACAGCCTGCGGAGCAAATACTGCTATAGATACTGATAAGGAGCAGGAGCAATTCATCTATGAAGCCAAAGAAATATATTCAGCCAATGGAGGCAAGGGCATTTCATCTGTTGCCATGGAAAACAACGGAGATCTGGCAGTATACAATTACTATGATAAGAAGATATACATATTCAATAAAGAATACAGTAAAATTGGAGAGATAGAAGCAGGAGAAGACTGGGACGGAGTATTGGCTTTCGATAAGGATAATAAGCTTTATGTACTTCTCCAATCTCTCGAAAAGAATGAAAACAAAGAAAATGTATTGCTCAAAAGACAGCTAAGGATATACGACATTCAGAGCAATACACTTAAAGAACAGAGCGATATTGTGGAAATCAAAGGCGACAGCAAATACTTTGTAGGAGAAACCATTGATAAGATTGAAGCAGATAGCAAAGGAAATATATATTGTTTAAAGGTAAACGAAGAAGTGGAGATATTAGATACAAAGCTCAAAAATGTAGCCACTATTCAAGGTAGAAAATTTCTAGATGCTGACATAGACGAAGAAGACAACATAATAGGGTTATGTTATGACGCCAGTTCGGAAGCTTATATAGAGAAAGTATCGGGCAGAGGGCATAAATCTATATGGAAGAAG